>JBEAQC010000074.1:0-32301 GCA_041164085.1 Actinomycetota bacterium | reverse complement strand
CGGGCTGACGGATCGAGCCGCCGGTGTCGGTGCCGATCGCGATGGGCGCCTCGAACGCGGCCACCGCCGCAGCCGAGCCACCTCCCGAGCCTCCGGGGATGCGGTCGAGATCCCACGGATTATGGCTGGGCCCGTAGGCGGAGTGCTCGGTGGACGAGCCCATGGCGAACTCGTCCATATTGGTTTTGCCGAGGATGACGATGTCGGCGGCGCGCAGTCGCTCGACCACCGTCGCGTCGTACGGCGGACGCCAGCCCTCGAGGATGCGCGAACCACACGTGGTCGGTACGCCGCGCATGGCCAGGATGTCCTTGAGTGCGAGGGGTACGCCGGCGAGCGGGCCTAGCTGGTCGCCCCGCGCACGGCGCGCGTCGATGTCGTCGGCGGCAGCGAGGGCATCGGCCGAATCGACGTAGAGGAAGGCATGCACTCGGTCGTCAACCTCGGCGATCCGATCGAGGTGCGCCTGCGTGACCTCGCGCGCGCTCACCTCGCCCTCGGCCATGGCTGACGCGAGCGTGGCGGCGCTCTGACGGATGAGATCGCGCTCCAGCGGGGTGCTCACTCCTCCTCCTCGAGAATCCGAGGCACGCGGAAGCGCTCGTCCTCCACGGCGGGGGCCGCAGCGAGCGCGTCCTCCCGCGGCAGCCCGGGGCGGGCCTCATCGGGTCGGGTGACGTTGACGAGAGGCACGGGATGGGATGTCGGGGGGATGTCGTCGGCCGCGACCTCCGAGACGCGCGCGACCGCCTGCAGGATCACGTCAAGTTGCTCGGCGTAGTGGTCGAGTTCGTCCTCGGCGAGGTCGAGACGGGCGAGGCGAGCGAGGTGCGCGACCTCCTCACGACTGATCGCGGGCATGGCTGCAGTCTAGGGAGTGCCCTTCCGGCCCGACGACGCCACCGCCCCTGACGCGCTAGCTCGGCGAAGCCACTGCCCGCGCAGCATCCGCACCGTCATCGAGCAGGACGCGGAAGCCGATCACGTCAAGAATGGGCACGCCCAGGGCCACAGCCTTCTCGTACTTCGACGACGTCGACTCACCTGCGGACACCAGGAAGTCCGTCTTCTTCGATACGGATCCGGACACCTTTCCGCCGCGTTCCTGGACGGCGGCCGTGGCCTCGTCTCGAGTGAACCCCTCCAGGGACCCGGTGATGACGACCGTAATGCCGTCGAGCGATCCCGGACCCGCGGCCGCCTGGGCATCCTCCAGGCGCACGCCAGCCGCCCGCCACTTGTCGACGACCTCGCGATGCCACGGCTCCGTGAACCACTCGTGCAGGGCCTCCGCGATCACCCCGCCGACACCCTCGACGGCCTCCAACTGCTCAGGAGTCGCCGTCATGATGGCGTCGATGCTGCGGAAGTCCCGCGCGAGCGCCTGGGCAGCGGTCGGACCCACGTGGCGGATCGACAACGCCACGAGTGCGCGCCACAGCGGGCGATCCTTGGCGGCCTGGAGTTGGGCGAGCATCCCCTTCGCGTTTTCGGTGAGTTGCGGGCCCGCCTCCCCCTTGCCCGGCTCTCGGGTGAAGAACGGGCAGCGCAGCAGGTCGTCGGCGGTGAGGGCAAACAGATCTCCCTCGTCGTGGACGAGCCCGCAGTCAAGCAGCGCGATCGCGGCCTTCCACCCCAGGCCCTCGATGTCCATCGCCCCGCGCGAGGCGACATGGAAGAGCCGCTCGCGCATCTGCGCCGGACATGACTGCGTATTCGGGCAGCGGATGTCCGCATCACCCTCCTTCTCGGGGGCGAGCTTCGTGCCGCACTCCGGGCACGCCACCGGCATGACGAACTCGCGCTCACTGCCATCGCGTACCTCGATCACCGGACCGAGGACCTCGGGGATGACATCACCCGCCTTGCGCAGGAAGACCATGTCGCCGATGAGCACACCCTTGCGCTTGACCTCCTGCGCGTTGTGCAGCGTCGCCATGGACACGGTGGAGCCGGCCACGCGCGCCGGCTCCATGACGGCGAAGGGTGTCACCCGGCCGGTCCGTCCGACATTGACTTGGACGTCGAGCAGCCGGGTGCGCACGACCTCCGGCGGGTACTTGTAGGCGATCGCCCACCGCGGAGCGCGCGAGGTCGCGCCGAGCCTGTCCTGGATCGCCAGGTCGTCGACCTTGATGACCACGCCATCGATCTCGTGCTCGACGTCGTGGCGATGCTCGCCGTAGTAGCCGATGTAGTCCTCGACGCCGGCGAGATCGGGCACGAGGCGGACGCGATCACTGGTGGGCAGGCCCAGTCCGGCGAGCACGTCGTAGGCCTCGCTCAGGGTGGCGAAGTCGACACCCTCGTGAGCGCCTATCCCGTGGACGACCAGGCGCAGGGATGCGAGGCGGCCTGTCGCGACTGCGAGTTCGCTGCGCAGGCGAGTGAGCCGAGCCTCCTCGCGATCCGTGCCCCGTGACCTCGCCTCGACCTCGGCCAACTCGTCCTGCCGCCGATCGATCCGCTGGCGGAGGCTTCCCGCGGCCGCATTGCGGGGATTCGCGAACGGCGATCCGCCGAGCGCGAGCTGCTCAGCGTTGATGCGTTCGAACTCCGCGAGTGGGAAGTAGATCTCGCCACGCACCTCGAGCAACGCGGGTGGACGCTTGCCCGTGAGCGAGGTGGGTATGCCGGGGATGAACGAGGCGTTGTACGTCACGTCCTCACCCACGCGACCGTCACCGCGAGTGGCCACGGTGCGCAGTCGGCCATCGACATAGACGAGGTCAACAGCGAGGCCATCGACCTTGAGCTCGCACAGCAGCGCGGGCAGCCCGTCATCGGATGCCGCACCATGAAGGCCCTTCTCGACGCGCGCCGCCCAGGCCTGAACCTCCTCGAGGGAGAAGGCGTTGTCGAGGCTGTACATCCGCACCAGGTGCTCGACCGGCTCAAACATCTCCGCACGCGCGCCGCCCACGGTCTGAGTGGGCGACTCACCCGAGGCGAGCTCGGGGTGCGCGGACTCGAGTTCGACGAGTTCGCGGTAGAGGGCGTCGTACTCCTCGTCGGAGATGGTCGGCGCATCGTGCTGGTAGTAGCGATCACGCGCGTCGTTAATCGCGTCGACCAATTCGCTCCAGCGGGTCCGCGCAGCGGCCGGCACCCTCACGACTGCTCCTCCACGGGCGCATCATCGCGCACGAGTCGCCCGGCGACACCCAGAGCGGCATAGACCAACCGAGCCCAGGCGGGATCGGCACCGGCGAGGCCGCAGGAGGGTGTGAGAGCGACGTGAGCATTGGCGGACTCCGCGGGGATGCCCCACCGGGAGTACTGCGTCAGGACGACCGCCGCCATGCGCTCGCCGAGGACCTGCGCATCCGGCACCGGCACCGGCAAGGACGGCGCGTAGCCCAGCAGGATGAGGACATCGGATTCGAGCGCGCTGCCGAGAGGCTCCTCCTGGGCAGCATCGAGCATCTGCGGGTCGACCGAGAGCATCCGCGCCCCCGCCCGACGCAGGAGATCGATCGGCGTGCGTGGATGACAGCAATGCACGCCGGGCAGTGCACCTTGGCCCGCCGCCGCATCGATGACCCACGCGAGGTGCGACTGTGCGCGTGCGGGATCGACGGCGCGGTACGTCGCAAGTCCGCTCGCTGTCGTCACTCCCCCAGCGAGCACTGACGGCAGCGACGGCTCGTCGAGTTGGAGGACGACAGCGGCACCCGGGAGGCGGCGCTGGATCTCGCGAACATGGGCGGCGGCGGCTTCGGCGAGCGCCTCGGCGATGTCGCGGCAGGCGCCGTGGTCACGCACGGCTCGCTCGCCGCCGCGAGTCTCGACGGCCGCGGCGAGGGTCCACGGGCCGGCCAATTGGGCCTTGAGCGGCCCTCTCCGGCCGGCGAGCGCCTGCTCCACACCGTCAAGGTCCTCCGCCAGCCAGGAACGCGCCCGCGACATCACGCGTCCGGGGGCATCGGCGAGCCTCCAGCCGACGGGGGTTGTCTCGACGGCCAGATCCGGTGCGACGTCCGCGAGCAAGGCCATGGTGCGGCCGATCAGGTCCGCTCCGGGCCCTCGCGCGGGCAGTTCGGGGATGTGAGGGAAGTCGGGCAACTCTCCCGCGATCGTGCGTGACCATTCCTGCGAATCGGTGCCCGGGAGACTGCCGATGCCGGTGGCAGCAGCAGGCGCGACGTTGGTCATCGTCGTGCGATCGTGGCTGAGCCGACCACGCGCGTGCCGTCATAGATCGCCATGGCCTGGCCGGGTGCGACTCCGCGCGCGGGGTCGACCAGATGTGCAACGACACGGTCGCCGACGAGTTCGATACGCGCGCGCATGTCATCACCGTGTGCGCGAATCTGCACGAGCAGGTCCGCTCCCGACTCGGGCACTGGACCGGACCAGATCGGTTCGCGCGCTTCGATGACGGTTGCGGCGAGGAGCTGCTCGGCCCCCACCCACACCCGACGCTCGACCGGGTCGATATCGATGACGTAGCGGCGAGCGCCCGTGGGTGCGGGCTCGCGAAGGTCCAGGCCGCGGCGCTGACCGATCGTGAAGGCGTAGGCGCCCGAGTGCTGTCCGATCACGTCACCGGTCTCGACATCCACAATGTCGCCCGGAGCCTCGCCCAGGTGGTCGCGCAGCCAACCGCCGGTATCGCCGTCGGGGATGAAGCAGATGTCGTGACTGTCCGGCTTGTCGGCGACACGCAAGCCGCGCTCGGCTGCCTCGGCTCGCACCTCCGACTTGAGGCTGTCTCCGAGCGGCAGCACGGTGGCGGCGATCTGATCCGGGGTCAGCACCGAAAGGACATAGGACTGGTCCTTGGCCGGGTCGACTGCGCGATGGAGCTCGGGACCGTAGGGACCGGCCAGGATGCGGGCGTAGTGGCCGGTGCACACCGCCTCGAAGCCGAGTGCGAGCGCGCGGTCGAGCACGGCGGCGAACTTGATGGTCTCGTTGCACCGCAGGCAGGGATTGGGGGTGAGGCCCGCGCGATAGGCGTCGAGGAAGTCGTCCATAACGTCGCGAGCGAAGTCCTCGGAGAGGTCCCAGACGTAGTACGGGATATCGAGCATGTCGGCGACGCGCCTCGCATCATGTGCGTCCGCGACCGAGCAGCAGCCCTTGGTGGCCCCCGTCGCGGTGCGTTCCCGACTCAACGCCAGGTGGACCCCGACCACCTCGTGGCCTGCGTCGACCGCACGGGCTGCTGCGACCGCGGAGTCGACTCCGCCGGACAGGGCCGCGATGACGCGCATCTCAGCGCGCCTGTCGCAGACGCGGTGACGACGCTCGCGATGCGCGGTCCAGGACGGCGGGGAGCACGTCGATGACGCGCTCCACGTCCGCGGCCGAACTCGTCCGGCCCAGGGAGAACCTCAGCGACCCTCGAGCCACAGCGGGGCTGACCGCCATCGCCTCGAGGACGTGCGACGGCTCGGGGACGCCGGCAGTGCAGGCCGATCCGGTCGAGCACTCGACGCCTGCAGCATCGAGGAGCATGAGGAGCGTGTCTCCGTCGCACCCGGGGAAGGACACGTGCACATTGCCGGGGAGCCGGTCGTCGAGATCGCCGTTGACGACAGCGCCGGGAGCCACCGAGGTGATCCCGTGGATGAGGTCATCCCTGAGAGCACGCACGCGGAGGGCGTGATCGGCCTGATGGGTCACCGCATGATGGACAGCAACGGCGAGGGCAGCGATACCTGCTGCGTCGAAGGTGCCTGAGCGCACGTCGCGCTCCTGACCTCCACCGTGGGTGAGGGGTGCGATCCGGGCGCCGCGGCGCAGGATGAGCGCCCCTGTCCCGACGGGCGCACCGAGTTTGTGCCCGCTCACGGCGAGCGAGGTGATGCCCGGCAGCGACGCATCGACTGGCACCTGGCCGATCGCCTGCACGGCATCGGTGTGGAAGGGAACGCCCGCCTCGGCACATGCCTGCGCGATAGCGGCAACGGGCTGGACCGTGCCGACTTCGTTGTTGGCCCACATGACCGTGCAGAGCGCCACATCGTCGGCAAGGCTCGCGCGCAGTTGATCGAGGTCAACCCGACCGCGTCCGTCGACGCCAAGCCAGGAGACCTCACGCCCCTGCTCACCTAGCCAGAGGACCGGATCGAGCACGGCGTGATGCTCGATCGCAGAGCAGATGATCCGGGGTCGATCCGGATGCGCCCAGACCATCCCCTTGACCGCGAGATTGTCGGCCTCGGTGCCACCCGAGGTGAAGAGCACCTCACTCGGGCGCACCAGGAGGTCGTCAGCGATCGACTCCCTGGCTTCCTCCACCACGCGTCGCGCACTGCGCCCGGAGGAGTGCAGACTCGACGGGTTGCCGACGCGCGCGGAGGCGTCGAGCCAGGCCTCCACCGCCTCGGGGAGCACGGTGGTGGTCGCAGCATGATCGAGATACGCGCGCTCGGACTGCACGGGGCGAGCCTACCTGGACCTCAACATCAGCCCTTGCGCTTGCCGATCTCCTCGGTGAGCTGTGGCACGACGGTAAAGAGATCTCCCACCACGCCGAAGTCTGCGAGCTCGAAGATCGGAGCCTCCGGATCCTTGTTGACGACCACGATCGTCTTGGAGGTCTGCATACCCGCGCGATGCTGGATGGCGCCGCTGATGCCATTGGCGATGTAGAGCTGCGGAGAGACCGTCTTGCCGGTCTGGCCCACCTGGAACTGGTGGGGGTACCACCCGGCATCCGTCGCCGCGCGCGACGCGCCCACCGCGGCTCCGAGCGTGTCAGCGAGAGCCTCGACGACGCCGAATCCCTCGGCACCGCCCACACCGCGACCGCCCGAGACGACGATGGCCGCCTCGCTGAGCTCGGGTCGTCCGCCCTTACGCGCCACCGTGCGGTCGGTCACGCGCGCGGACTTCGCCGCGTCCGAGATGTCGACAGTCACGTCGACGCGCGCTGCCGCACCGGCGGCAGGCTCCGGCGCAACGGAGTTGGGACGCACGGTGATGATCGGGGTGCCCGTCGAGACCTTCGACGTCACGACAGTGGATCCACCGAAGACACTCTGCGTCGCACTGAGATCGGCAGCGACACCCACCGCATCGGTGATGACACCCGAACCGGCCTTGATCGCGAGCCGTCCCGCGATCTCCTTGCCCTCAGCGGTCGACGGGATGAGCACGGCGGCCGCCTGGGAATCAGCAAGCACACGTGCCATCGCCTCGGCCTTGGGGGCGACGAGGAAGTCATCGAGTTCAGCGGAGTCGGCGACATAGACCTTGTCGGCGCCGTACTCGCCGAGCGTGGCGACAGCGGCATCGGAGCAGCCGGCTCCTAGCCACACCGCAGCGGGAGTGCCCAGACTGCGGGCGAGGGTGAGCAGCTCGAGGGTGACCTTCTTGACGGCACCGTCGGAGTGCTCGACGAGCACGAGGATCTCTGACATCTCCAGGCCTCCTAGATGAACTTCTGCTCGGACAGGTAGTCGGCGATGCGCACGCCACCCTCACCCTCATCGGTGACGATGGTGCCGGCCGCCTTCGGGGGGCGGGCCGCGAAGCCTGCGACAACGCTCCACGCGGCGCCGAGACCGACCGCAGAGGGGTCCAGGCCGATGTCGGAGACGGTGAGCGTCTCGACCGGCTTCTTCTTGGCCGCCATGATCCCCTTGAAGGACGGGTAGCGCGGCTCGTTGATCTTCTCCACGACCGAGACGACCGCGGGGAGGCTGGCCTCGACCGTGTCGTAGCCGTAGTCGGTGAGGCGCTCGATCCGGACGACAGATCCGTCGACATCGACCTTCTGCGCGAAGGTGACCTGAGGTAGGCCGAGGCGCTCCGCGACCATGGCGGGAACGACGCTCATGCGCGCGTCGGTCGACTCGGAACCGAACACGATGAGATCGAATCCGCGTCCCTCGAGGACCTTGGCTAGCGCGGCCGACGTCGCGATGGCGTCAGAGCCGTGCAGTGCGTCATCGACAAGGTGGATGCCGGCGTCCGCGCCCATGCTCAGCGCCTTGCGGATCGTCTCCGCGGCGCGCTCAGGGCCCATCGACACGACAACCACCTCGCCACCGGATGCCTCAGCGATCCGCAGGCATTCCTCGACGGCGTACTCGTCGAGCTCATTGAGCACTCCCTCGGCGGACTCGCGGTCGAGGGTCGAATCCGAATCCTGGAGCTTCTTCTCAGCCCAGGTGTCGGGGACCTGCTTTACGCAGACGGCGATCTTCACGATCACTCCTCTTATCGGCGATAACGGGACATCCTGACGCGATGTTACTCGCCAGTATCCTTCCTCGCCTCCCGACCCGGGGCCCCCTCGGCCCTGCCCTTCACCACCCCGTGTCCACCGCAGCAGCGCCGTGGGGTCGACGACCCCTGGGCCGCAGGCTGGGCGCCACGGCAGGGACGCCGTACGGCACCCTGGGGCGGTGACCATCCCGGCGACCGGGGAGCGCACCGTGCCCGGGCTCCCGCGCGAGGAGTACTGGTTCGCCCGCCACGAGGTGGCGTACACCTGGATCGCCGCGCGACGACCTGAAGAGCACCGGATCGTGGTCGATGCCGGTGCCGGCGAGGGCTACGGCACCGCCATGCTCGCTCCCGCCATCGCCGTGGAGTACGACGGCGATGTCTGCCGCCACCTGCGCGCTCGATACCCGCAGGTCCCCGCCGTGCAGGCCAACCTCGCGGCGCTTCCGCTGCACACCTCGAGCGTCGACGCGGTCGTGTCCCTGCAGGTCATCGAGCACCTATGGGATCTCCCCGGCTTCCTCAGCGACTGCCGGCGCGTGCTCCGACCGCAGGGAGAGCTCATCGTCACGACCCCTCAGCGAGTGACCTTCTCCCCCGGGCTCGGGCGTGGCGAAAAGCCGATCAATCCCTTTCACGTGGAGGAGTTCGACGCGGAGCAGGTCGATGCGGCCCTGCGCGATGCCGGCTTCGTGGATGTCGAGATGCGCGGGATCCACCACGGTGCCCGCATCAGTGCGTGGGAAGCCGAGAACGGCCCCATCGTCGCCGCGCAGATCGCTGCCGCCGTCAGCGACACCTGGCCCCTCCCCCTGAGCGACTTCGTGGCGTCGGTCGATGCACGTGACTTTGAGGTCGACGCATCCCCGCTCGCGCCGCACGATCCGCACCTCGCACAGGCGCAGGACCTGCTCGCCATCGCACGGGCGGGCGTATGACGCGGCCCGTGGGTCGACTCGCGATCGTGCTGCATACCCATCTGCCCTGGGTCGCGCACCACGGAGCCTGGCCCGTCGGGGAGGAGTGGCTGCACCAGGCATGGGGCACGTCGTATCAACCCCTCTTCGCCATGTTGCGTCGCCGCGCGGAGCACGGCGAGCGCGGGCAGATCACGCTCGGGGTCACGCCGATCGTCGCGGCGCAGTGGGATGCGCCGTGCATGGTCGAGGCTCAGCACACGTGGCTGGGCTACTGGCAGACGCGGGCCGCGGGCATGGCCACTGCGCGCGAGGGCGACCGCCGGGTCGTGGGCCAGCGGGAGTATCTCGCGGCGGCGGAAGCGCTCGAGGACTTCGAAGCGCACTGGAGCGCGGGTGGATCCGCGGCACTGCGACCGCTGGTCGACTCCGGGACAGTCGACATCCTCGGAGGGCCGCTCACCCACACCTTCACCCCGCTGGTGCCCGAGCGCCTTGCGCGCGCGAGCCTGGTGCAGGGCCTCGACGACGCGATGCGCCGGATTGGCCGACGCCCAAGCGGTGCCTGGACTCCCGAGTGCGCATGGGAGCCGGGCATGGAGACCACGCTCGCGCATGCCGGCGTCGAGCACATCGTGCTTGACGGCCCGAGCCTGCTCAGCGCGGGCGCGACGACGAGCGACACCTGGCTACTCGGCGACAGCGATGTCCGCGTCGTAGGACGCGACCTCGAGGTCACGTACCGCGTCTGGTCGCCGCGACGGGGATATCCCGGCAACCGGTGGTACCGCGACTTCCACACCTTCGACCACGAGTGGGGCTTCCGACCCGCGCGCGTCACGGGGCAGCAGGTCGAGTCTCAGGACAAGGCGCCGTACGACGTCGATGCTGCGCGCGCGCGAGTTGAGCACGATGCGCACGACTTCGTTGACGTCGTACGCCGGCGACTCGAACATTGTGCGTCGCACGAAGACGGACGTCGGGCGCCCCATGTCGCGGTGGCCTTCGACACCGAACTCTTCGGGCACTGGTGGCACGAAGGACCCGCCTGGCTCGATCGCGTCCTGGACCTGCTGCCCGAAGCCGGAGTGCAGGTCGCGACGTTGACCGATCTCGCTGCCGATCCCGTCGGGCGGGTCCACCCCGGTGCGGGGTCGTGGGGTCTCGGCAAGGACTGGCATGTCTGGACCGGGCCCGAGGACATCGCCGATCGACAGGGTTCGCTCGCCAAGGAGGCGCTAGCCGCTCTCGACGCCACGCACCCAAGGAGTGCGCGATCCCGGCCGCACGACCAGCTCGTGCGCGAACTCCTCCTCGCTCTGTCCAGCGACTGGGCCTTCATGGTGAGCCATGACACGGCCGCCGGCTACGCCCGCGAGCGCTTCGCCGGCCATGCCGGGGCGACCGCCGGCCTGGTGCATGCGCTGCAGGAAGGCCGTGCCGACGACGCCACGCGTCTCGCGGCAATCCTTTCGGCTCGCGATCACGCTTTCGGCTCTTTGGATGCGCGCGGCTTCCTGGTCGCGTAGCAGTCCTATGCTCCAGCGATGCGCATCATGCACGTGGCGTGGGAGTACCCGCCCCTGATCTACGGAGGCCTCGGACGCCATGTCGAGGCGCTCACGCGCGCGCAGGCAGCTCGGGGCGACGACGTGATCGTGCTGAGCCAGTCGGAGGATGATCGACTCACCACGGAGATCATCGACGGGGTGCGCATCATCCGCGCACCGCATGACCCTCCCCACGTGCCCTTTTCCGAGGAGACCCTGCTGGCCTGGGTGCTCGGCATGCAGACGGGTATGGTGCGCGCCGCAGCCGCCGCCGGCGCCGGCGCCACGGACATCGTGCACGCGCACGACTGGGTCACCGCGCACGCGGCCATCGGCCTGCGCGACATCCTGCCTGCCTCAGCACTCGTGGCGACGATCCACGCCACCGAAGCAGGGCGGCACCAAGGTTGGCTCCCGGGACCGCTCTCCGATGCGATCCACTCCACCGAGCACTGGCTCGTGCACCAGGCACAGGGAGTGATCGTGTGCTCTCAGCACATGCGCCGCGAGATCGAGCGACTCTTCGACCGCCCACAGGAGCGCCTCAGCGTCATCGCGAACGGCATCGACACCGTGCGCTGGCGGGCCTCCGCGGAGCGCACGTCCCGTGCTCGTAACGCCCATGGCCCGCATGGCCCGCTGGTCGTCTTCGTCGGCCGTCTCGAGTGGGAGAAGGGCGCACACACTCTTATCGATGCGCTACCTCGACTGCGACGCGCGCACCCCGGCCTCCGGGCGGTCATCGCCGGGCGAGGTAGCCGTGAGGATGTGCTCGTCGAGCAGGTGCGCCGACGTCGACTGGGCCGAGCGGTTGACTTCGCCGGTTGGCTGCCCGAGGCGGAGTTGCACGCACTCATCGCCGCCGCCGACGTGCTGGTCGTCCCGAGCCTCTACGAGCCCTTCGGCCTCGTCGCACTCGAGGGTGCCGCCTTGGGCGCACCCCTCGTCGTGGCACGGACCGGAGGCCTTGCGGAATTCGTCGAGGACGGTGCCACCGGGCGCACATTCACACCCGGCGATGTCGCGGACCTCACCCGCGTCGTCACCGCAGCGATCGCGGATCCCTCAGGCTCCTCGCGCATGGCGCGCAAGGCCAGGGCACTGCTTCGCGATGCGTACGGCTGGACGGTGCTCGCGGACGAAGTCGCTCAGGTCTACGACCGAGCGACGCGGTCAGCGCGGCCCGGCGAGATCCCCGCGGTGCGCATCCCCGATCGTGCTGTCAATCTCCTGCACTCCTGAGTCGACGATCGGCTCATCGCCCGCATTGCGACGGGCCGCCACGGCCGTCTTGCGCGCGATGTCCGCGAGAGCCTCGCGACGCTCCACCGAGGCGTCGTAGACGTCGCGTCGATCCTTGATCACACGAGCGGGGATGCCGCCTACGACGGAGTAGTCAGGAATATCACCGCGCACCACGGCGTGAGCGGCAATTACGCAGCCACGGCCGATCGTGGAGCCGCGAAGCACGGATGCCTTGGCACCGATCCACACGTCGGGACCGATGCGCACCGGTGACTTGACGATGCCCTGGTCCTTGATCGGCACGTGCACGTCATCGGTCACGTGGTCGAAGTCGCAGACGTAGACCCAGTCCGCGACGATGGTCCCCTCGCCGAATTCGACGTCCAGGAAGCAGTTCACGGTGTTATCCCGGCCGAATACGCACTTGTCCCCCACGCGCATCGTGCCCTCATGACATCGGAGTCTGTTCTCGTCGCCAATATGGACCCACCTGCCGAGGATCAGACGTCCGTAGCCACGACGGGCGTACACCTCGACGCGTCGGCCGAGGAAGACGAAGCCTTCCGTGACGATGTGAGGATTGCGGATGCGGAAGATCAGGAAGCGCCAGTAGCGCACGAGGTACCACCATGACCAGGCGCGATTGCGGATGATCCATCGCAATGAGGCGACGGTGAGGAACCGTGCCTGTCGGGGATCGCGATCGCGACTCAGGGCCGGATCCCGGTCACGCTGACGTTGTAGAACAACTCATCGGGCACGACACGCGCGAGCGCGGAACGGTCAAGGGCATCGAGGGCCATCCAGGTGCGGTAGGCGAACATCGCCCAGTTCCAGCCGAGCGAGCCGGGCTTGACCGCTGCCTCGAGGGTGCGCACCGGCCATCCGAACCATGATGCGGTGAGCTCCTCGGTGACCGTCTCGACGTCGATCGCGCCCGCCCGCATCGCGAGTCGAGCGAGTGCATCGGGATCGAAGGTGTGCAGATCGACGACCGCCTCCAGGCGCGCCTCCTCGGAGGACGCAGCGAGCTCCTCCGGTGTCTTGGCGTAGCGATCGCGCAGTATCGGCAGGCGCGTCGCGCGGCCGGCTGCCCACCAGGTCAGGCTCGACAGGCGGCGTGCGACCACGTCACCCTTCGCGGTGGGCTCACCGCAGAAGACGAACCTCCCCCCCGGCTTGAGGACGCGCAGGATCTCGCGGAACGCCAGGTCGAGATCGGGGATGTGGTGCAACACGGCATGGCCGATGACGAGATCGAACTCCGCATCATCGAAGGGCAGCGCCTCGGCGTCCGCCGTCCGCCCCGTGACGTCAAGGCCGAGCGCCTGACCATTGCGCACGGCAACGTCGACCATGCCGGAGCTGATGTCGGTGACGACAGCGGTGCGCGCGAGCCCGGCTTGCATGAGGTTAAGCGTGAAGAACCCCGTGCCGGCACCGATCTCGAGCATGCGATTCGCCGGCCACCCCGCTGCACCGGCAACGTGCACATAGCGGTCACGCGCATAGGAGATGCAACGCTCGTCGTAGGAGATGCTCCACTTCTCGTCGTACGTCGACGCCTCCCAGTCGTGGTAGACGATGTTGGCCACCTTGGGGTCGGCCCAGGCCTCCTGCATGCGGGCTTCGTCGATGCTCATGACCCCGTGAACTCCGCCTTGCCGGGGCCGTTGTCGATGAAGGACCGCATGCCGACTTCGCGATCCCGGGTGCCGAAAAGGCTGGCGAAGTGGACGCGTTCGATCTCGAGGCCATCCTCGAGGTCGACCTCCATCCCTCGTGCGATCGCCGACTTGGCCGCCTGCATCGCCAGGCGCGGGCCCCGGGCGAGCTGGCGCGCCCACGCCACGGACTCTTCGTACACCGCGTCTGGGGCGACCACGCGATCGACGAGCCCCATCGTGAGGGCCTCATCCGCACCGACGAACCTGCCCGTGAGGATGAGGTCCTTGGCGCGTGCAAGCCCGACCAGGCGCGGCAGGCGCTGCGTGCCGCCGGCTCCGGGGATGATGCCGAGCAGGATCTCGGGCTGGCCCAGCTTGGCGTTGTCGCCCGCGACGCGGAAATCGCAGCACATCGCGAGTTCGCAGCCGCCGCCGAGAGCGAAGCCGGTCACCGCGGCGATCGTGGGCTGAGGGATACGCTCAATCGCGGTGAAGGCGTCCTGAAGCGATCGCGTGCGCTCAAGCGCCTCTGAGAGCGACCATTCCGCCATCTCCTTGACGTCCGCACCGGCGGCAAAGACCTTCGGGCCGCCGTAGACGACAACGGCATCAACGTCCCGGCGCCCGGCGACATCGCGCGCGGCATCGCGCAGCCCTTCCTGGAGGGCGATCGAGAGCGCATTCATGGGCGGTCGCTCGAAGCGGATCGTGGCAATGCCGTCGGCAACCTCGGTGACCACTCCCTCGGCCATGCCCTACCTCCCGCTCCAGGCCAGCGGTATTCCCGCTCGCGGCGCGCGTGCTCCACGCCCGCGTCGAAGCAGCCTAGTAGCGTGTCCGAGGCTGCCCTCGGGTGAGCCGACCCCGGGAGGACTGAAGGGCTCTATGGAACCGACCGTCGATGGTGCCGGCACATGGGATCCCCTCGGCGTGACCCTGGATGCCTCGGGCGCCAATGTCGCGCTGTGGGCTCCCGGTGCCACCTCCGTCGACCTGTGCCTGTTCGACGACTCCGGCACCGAGCAGCGCATTCGCCTACCCGAGCAGACCTTCGGCGTCTTTCACGCTCACGTCTCCGGCATTGCGCCGGGAGCCGCCTACGGCTTCCGCGTCGACGGGCCGTGGGATCCCCAGCACGGCGCTCGATGGAACCACGCCAAGTTGCTCATGGATCCCTACGCGCGGGCCATGGATGGCGAGTTCCGCCTCGATCCGGCGGTCTTCGGCTACGACGGACATGACGACCTGGTGCGCAATGATGCCGACTCCGCACCCTTCGTACCGCGCAGTATCGCGGTGCCGGCGTCCTTTGACTGGTACGACGACCGAGCGCCGCAGATTCCGTGGACCGACACCGTCATCTACGAGACGCATGTCCGCGGCATCTCGATGCAGCATCCCGAGGTGCCCGAGCCCCTACGGGGCACCTACGCGGGCCTCGCGCACCCCGCCATCGTCAATCACCTGGTCGATCTCGGTGTCACCGCGGTCGAGTTGCTCCCCATCCACCAGTTCGTCGACGAGACGCACCTTCTCGAGCTGGGTCTCAGCAACTACTGGGGCTACAACACCCTCGGATTCTTCGCGCCCCACGCCGCCTATTCGTCCACAGGCACTCGCGGGGAGCAGGTGCGGGAGTTCAAGGAGATGGTGCGGACCCTGCACTCCGCAGGACTCGAGGTGATCCTCGACGTCGTCTACAACCACACGGCCGAGGGAAACGAGTTCGGGCCCACCCTGTCCTTCCGGGGCATCTGCAATCCCGGCTATTACCGGCTCAGCGACGGTCGGCACTACATGGACTACACCGGCTGCGGCAACACCCTCGATGTCTCCAACCCCCATGTGCTCCAGATGGTGATGGACTCACTGCGCTACTGGGTGACCGAGATGCACGTCGACGGATTCCGCTTCGACCTCGCGTCCGCTCTTGCCCGGTCGTTCCATGACGTCGACATGCTCGGCACCTTCATGACGACGATCCAGCAGGACCCAATCCTGCGTCGCGTCAAGCTCATCGCAGAACCGTGGGACGTCGGGCCCGGCGGCTACCAGGTCGGGGAGTTCCCTACCCTCTGGGCCGAGTGGAACGGCAGGTACCGCGACAACCTGCGCGACTTCTGGCGCGGAGCATCCGGAGTGGGTGAACTCGGCTGGCGACTTTCGGGCTCCGCGGATCTCTACGCCGGCGATGGGCGGCGGCCCTACTCGTCGATCAACTTCATCACCGCACACGATGGCTTCCCCATGCGTGATCTCACGACGTACGAGCACAAGCACAACGAGGCCAATCTCGAGGACAACCGGGACGGAACCGACGACAACCGCTCCGCCAACTATGGCGTGGAGGGCGAGACGGACGACCCCGCGATCAATGCCATCCGACACCGCCAGATCCGCAACATGCTCGCCACCCTCATCCTGTCCACCGGTGTGCCGATGATCCTGGGCGGTGATGAATTCGGTCGCACACAGGGAGGCAACAACAACGCCTACTGCCAGGACAACCCGATCTCGTGGTACGACTGGCAGCTCGCGCCCTGGCAGCAGGAAATGCTCGACTTCACCAGGTCCGTCCTGGCCGTGCGCCGCGAGCACCGTGTCTTCCGCCAGCGCTACTTCTTCGACGGCCGCCCGCACCACGAAGGCGGCGCTCCCGACCTGGGTTGGGTGGGCCCGGACGGTCAGCCGTTCACCAATGACGAGTGGAACGCCCCGTGGACCAAGACGCTGGGGATGTACCTGTCCGGGGAGTTGCACCAGGTGCCCGGAGAGCCACTCCCCCCGACGGACGATTCCTTCCTCTTCATCGTGCACGCCTCCGATGACGACTTGGACTTCACCCTGCCGGGGGAGCCCTTCGGTGCGTCGTACGACGTCGTCTTCGACACCGGCAGCCTCCGACCACCCGGCCCGATCCCGGCGGGCACGGCGCTGCGGCTCACGCCGCGGTCCTCGGTGCTGCTGCGCGTCGCTTCCTAGACGCGTCAGCGCGGCGGAGCCTCGGACGGCGCGCCCATGGCGGCCGGCACAGCCAGCAGGCCCATCTCGACCGGAGACACCATGCCCTCGTGGCGCGGGAGCACCCGCACGGTGTAGCCGAAGGGACCGGTGCGCTCGAGCGCGATGTCGCCGGAGTACAGCCAGCGACTGCCGTCGTAGCCCTCCTTCGCCGCGAGATCGGCATGGGCGGGAGAAACGAGGCGATCGTCAGCGTCGACCCGGCCGTAGACGACCTGCACCAGCACGTCATCCGGCGCCAGATCCCCGAGACGGATGTGCGCGCGGAGATGCAGGGGGGCGCCGAGGGCGGGCGCATCCCCTATGCCCGAGGCCTCCACGTGCTCGACGGCCACGCCGGGCCAGGCTTCAGCGACGCGACCCTTCCACGCAGCCAGGTCGCGCGCCACGGCGAAGTCGTCGGCGCAGGCAACTCGAGACGACTCGGCAGCCGGTGTGTAGAGGCGCGTGACGTACTCGCTGACCATCCGGCTGGCAAGCACCTTGGGCCCGAGGGTCATGAGGGTGTGGCGCACTCGCTCGATCCAGCGGTGGGGTAGTCCGTCGTCGCCGCGCTGGTAGAACGTCGGCGCAACCTCGCGCTCGATGAGGTCATAGAGCGCGGCAGCCTCGATGTCATCGCGGCGGTCGGGATCATCGACGCCATCGGCGGTCGGGATCGCCCAGCCGTTCTCCCCGTCGTACCACTCATCCCACCAGCCGTCGAGGATCGACAGGTTGAGTGCGCCATTGAGTGCCGCCTTCATCCCAGATGTGCCACTCGCCTCCAGGGGTCGGATGGGGTTGTTGAGCCACACGTCGCAGCCTGGGTAGAGGGTCGTCGCCATGGCAATGTCGTAGTCGGGCAGGAAGACGATGCGGTGGCGGATCTCGGGGTCGTCGGCGAAGCGCACGAGTTCCTGGATGAGTCGCTTGCCCCCGTCGTCGGCCGGATGCGCCTTGCCCGCGACGACGAGCTGCACCGGACGCTCGGGATCGAGGAGCAACTCGCGGAGCCGCTCGGGATCGCGCAGCATGAGGGTCAGTCGCTTGTACGACGGCACTCGGCGCGCGAAGCCGATGGTGAGTACGTCGGGATCGAGTACGCCATCGATCCAGCCGAGTTCGGCGTCGCTGGCACCGCGAGCGCGCCATGAGGCCCGAAGGCGTGCGCGCGCATCAGCGACGAGGTGCTCGCGAAGAATTCGCTTGACCGGCCAGATCGCCTCGTCGGGGATGCGTCCGATGGCATCCCATCCGCGACCCTCCTCCACGAGTTCGGGCCCGATCTCGCGCGCAGCGAGGTCGCGGACCTCACGCGCGACCCACGTGGGTGCGTGCACGCCGTTGGTGATGGAGGTGATCAGCACCTCGTCGGCATCGAAGCCCGGCCACAGGCCCGCGAACATCCCTCGACTCACCGCACCGTGCAACAGGCTCACGCCGTTGGCGCGCTGCGACAGGCGCAGCCCCATCACCGCCATGTTGAAGACGTCGGGGTCGCCGCCCTCGAAACTCTCTGCTCCCAGGGCAAGGATGCGGTCGACCGGCATGCCCGGATCGGCGTTGTCTCCGCCGAAGAACCACTCGATGAGTTCGCACTGGAAGCGATCGATGCCGGCCGGCACCGGGGTGTGGGTCGTGAACACCGTGCCGGCACGGACCGCCTCCAGTGCCGAGTCGAAGTCGAGGGCCTGGCCGGCGATGAGCTCGCGCATCCGCTCGAGGCCGAGGAAGCCAGCGTGCCCCTCATTGGAGTGGAAGACCTCTGGCGCGGGATGCCCCGTGATCTCGCAGTAGCGGCGCACCGCCCTGACCCCTCCGATGCCGAGCAGCACCTCCTGCGCGAGCCGGTGCTCCCCTCCCCCGCCGTACAGCCGATCGGTGACATCGCGATCGTCGGGCTCGTTGTCCTCGATGTCGGAGTCCAGCAGCAGGAGCGGTACGCGACCGACATGCGCCACCCAGACGCGGGCGCGAAGTGTCCGTCCACCCGGGAACCCGATGGCGATGTAGACCGGTGCACCGGTGCTGTCGCGCAGGAGTGAGACGGGCTGGCCATCGGGATCGACGATCGGATACGACTCCAACTGCCAGCCCTCGCTCGACAGCGACTGATGGAAGTAGCCGGACCGATAGAACAGGCCGACTCCGATGATCGGGACACCGAGGTCAGAGGCGGCCTTGAGGTGATCGCCGGCGAGAATGCCGAGACCACCGGAGTACTGCGGAAGTGCGGCAGCGATGCCGTACTCCGGGGAGAAGTAGGCGATCGCTGCGGGACGATCATCAGGCTGGCGCTGAAACCACGCCTCGCGATGCAGGTAGGTGCGCAGGTCATCGCGGGTGCGACGTACCCAGTCGACGTAGCCGGGATCGGCGGCAAGTTCGGCCAGCCGCTCGCGCGACACCTCGCCGAGAAGTCCCACAGGGTCGTCGCCGACGCGATCCCACAACTCCGGGTCGATCGCGCGGAAGACATCGCGCGTCTCCGGGTGCCAGGCCCACCGCAGGTTGTCGGCGAGCTCCTCGAGCGGCTCGAGCTCGGCGGGCACGACGGTGCGGACAGTGAATCTGCGAATCGCCTTCACGGCGGTCACGCTAGCGGGTGCCGATGACCAGTGATGACCGTCGGTCGCCCTTACTGTGACGAGTCCGAAAACCGCCCGTGAGCCTGCAACACTCGTCTCCGATTGCAGGCGATTTCGGCCTGGCCTCGGAGCGTGGGCATCACGGGATCGCGATGAGAGCACTCGGCGCGGCTCATCGGGCCACTACCCTGACTCCATGCCCAAGCGCCCCGCCCCTCCCATCCCGGTCTTCTCGGCCGCGCCGGGTACGGGCGCCAAGAAGGCGCCTGCGAAGAAGGCGACCCCTAAGAAGGCGGCACCCAGGAAGGCGGCCCCCACGAAGGCAGCGAAGCGCCCGGTTCCCGCGAAAGCATCGGCAAAGCCGCGCCCGGCGAAGAAGGCTGGGGCCGGCAAGGCCCCCGCGACCAAGGCATCGGCGAGGAAGGCTCCCGGCACGAACGCGCCAGCCACGAAGGTCACGCCCATGGCGACCCCTCCCGTGTCGACCGTCACCGTGCCGGCCGTTCTGGTCGGTCGCATCCCCATCACCGACGTCTCCCCCTGCGTCGAGGGAGGTCGGCTGCCAGCCAAGGCGGTCGTCGGTGAGCACATTCCCATTCGCGCCACCGTCTTCCGCGAGGGCCACGGCTCCCTCGGCGCCCAGGTCGTGCTGCTCGATCCGCGTGGCCAGGAAGTCGCGCGCGAGCGGATGCGCGACCTCCGGACCGGACTCGATGTCTGGGGCGCGCATGTGGTGCCCGTGTCGGAGGGCGCGTGGTCCTTCGTCATCGAGGCATGGGACGACCCGTGGGGCACGTGGTGGCATCGCGCGAGCATCAAGGTGCCTGCGGGTGTCGACATCGAGGTCGAGTTGGAGGAGGGGGCGCGGCTCATCGACTCCCTGACCGGTTCGCCGCGACTTGCGGAGATCGCACGGACCGTGCGCAATGTCGAGCTGCCCCCCGAGGTCCGACTCGCTGCGGCAGTAGACCCCGACGTCCTCCAGGTCCTCGCAACCTCGCCTCTGCGTGCGGGCGTGACCACGTGCGGCCCGTGGCCGCTCCTCGTCGAGCGCCGGCGAGCGCTCGTCGGGTCCTGGTATGAATTCTTCCCCCGCAGCGAGGGCGCCAAGGGACGCCCGCTGCGATCGGGGACCTTCGCCACCGCCGCCAACCGACTTCCGGCCATCGCAGCCATGGGCTTCGACGTCGTCTACCTCCCGCCCATCCATCCCATCGGTGCTACTCATCGCAAGGGCCGCAACAACACGCTCGAACCGCGCGCCGGCGATCCCGGATCACCCTGGGCGATCGGCGCCAAGGACGGCGGTCACGACGCCATCCATTCGGAACTGGGCACCGAAGCCGACTTCGCGTCGTTCGTCTCCGCCGCCCGCACGCTCGATCTCGAGATCGCCCTCGACCTCGCCCTGCAGGCATCACCGGATCACCCCTGGGTGCGCGAGCACCCCGAATGGTTCACCACGCGGGCCGACGGTTCGATCGCCTACGCCGAAAATCCCCCGAAGAAGTACCAAGACATCTACCCGCTCAACTTCGACAACGATCCGGAGGGTCTCTACGCCGAAGTCCTGCGCATCGTGCGTTATTGGATCGGCCTCGGGGTCTCGATCTTCCGCGTCGACAATCCCCATACGAAGCCCCTGTGGGTCTGGCAACGCCTCATCGGCGAGATCAACGCCGAGCACCCGGATGTCATCTTCCTTGCCGAAGCCTTCACCCGGCCGCCCATGATGCGGGCGCTAGCCGAGGCGGGCTTCCAGCAGAGTTACACCTACTTCACGTGGCGCAACGACAAGGAGGGGCTCGAGGAGTACTTCGGCGAGCTCGCTGGGCCGGCGGCGGCGTACATGCGCCCCAACGCCTTCGTCAACACTCCCGACATCCTTCACGAATACCTCCAGCACGGCGGCCCCGGTGCGTTCGCGATCCGCGCGGCTCTCGCGGCGACGCTCTCTCCCACATGGGGTGTCTACTCGGGATTCGAGCTCTTCGAGGGCACTGCCGTCCGTGAAGGCAGCGAGGAGTACCTCGACTCCGAGAAGTACGAATTGAAGCCCCGCGATTGGGCACTCGCGGAGCGAGAGGGCAAGACGCTTGCTCCCTTCATCACCACGCTCAATGCTCTGCGTCGCACGCTCCCACCGCTGCAGGACCTGCGCAGCCTGCACTTCCATCGCACTGAGGACCCCGAGGTGATCGCGT
The DNA here is from genome assembly GCA_041164085.1 of Actinomycetota bacterium. Classification (GTDB taxonomy): domain Bacteria; phylum Actinomycetota; class Actinomycetes; order S36-B12; family S36-B12; genus Mxb001. The sequence goes on along the minus strand of JBEAQC010000074.1, from coordinate 10,943 downwards.
ACTCCAAGTCCGTCGGGTCCGCCACGACGCTCGTCGTCTGCACGCTCAACCCCCACAATGTCCGCGAGACGACGGTCTGGTGGGACATGCCCGCCCTCGGCATGGACTGGCATGACCGGTTCATCGCCCACGACCACCTCACCGACCAGACCTACACCTGGGGCCAGGGCACCTACGTCCGACTCGACCCCGCGGTCAACGTCGCGCATATCGCCGAGATCCGGCACGCACCGTGAGCAAGGCGAAGGGGTCCAAGGAACCCAGGGAGTCGAAGCTGCCCAAGCAGCCCGGTCAGCAGCGGACAGTGAAGGTCGACCGCGCCGATCTCGACCGGATCGTCGATGGCGAGCATCATGATCCTCACTCCATCCTCGGCCCCCATCCGGGCAAGGACGGTGTCACGGTGCGCGTGCTTCGCCCCATGGCGGAGGCGGTCGTCGTCGTCCTCGACGATGGGTCGCGCGTACCGCTGAAGCATGAGTATCGCGGGGTCTGGGCGGGCGTGCTTCCCGTCAAGAAGGTCCCCGACTACCGGCTCGACGTGACCTACAGCGGACGGATCATCCCGGCCGATGACCCCTACCGATTCCTCCCCACGCTCGGTGAACTCGACATGCACCTCGTCGCCGAGGGGCGGCACGAGGAGCTGTGGCGCGTCATGGGTGCGCATGCGCACGTCTACGACACTCCCCAGGGCGAGGTTCACGGCATCTCCTTCGCCGTGTGGGCGCCCAACGCCCGCGGTGTGCGTGTCACCGGCAGCTTCAACCACTGGGACAGCCTGGCCCACCCGATGCGCAGCCTCGGCTCGACGGGGGTCTGGGAAATCTTCATCCCGGACATCGGTGACGGCACCGTCTACAAGTTCGCGATCCTCGGTGCCGACGGCGTGTGGCGCGACAAGGCCGACCCCTTCGCCTTCGCTACCGAGTCGCCCCCCGCGACCGGATCGGTGGTCTACACATCGCACTACTCCTGGGATGACGACGCGTGGATGCGACAGCGCGCGCACGCCGACCCGCTCCACCGCCCGATGTCGATCTACGAGGTGCACCTGGGCTCGTGGCGTCCCGGATTGGACTACCGCCAACTTGCCGAAGAACTCACGGCGTACGTCGTCGATCAGGGCTTCACCCACGTCGAGTTCCTCCCCGTCGCAGCCCACCCCTTCGCGGGATCCTGGGGCTACCAGGTGACGTCCTACTTCGCGCCTACTCCTCGTTTCGGGAGCCCCGACGATCTGCGCTACCTCATTGATCGCCTTCACCAGGCGGGCATTGGCGTCCTCGTCGACTGGGTGCCGGCCCACTTCCCCAAGGACGACTGGGCGCTGGCGCGATTCGATGGCACCCCGCTCTATGAGCACGCCGACCCCCAGCGGGGCGAGCATCCCGACTGGGGCACGTACATCTTCGACTTCGGGCGCACCGAGGTGCGCAACTTCCTCGTTTCGAACGCTGTCTTCTGGTGCGAGGAGTTTCACGTCGATGGACTGCGAGTCGATGCGGTCGCATCGATGCTCTATCTCGACTACTCGCGCGAGCCGGGCCAATGGACCCCGAACGCCTTCGGCGGCCTCGAGAACCTCGACGCGGTGGATTTCCTCCAGGAGATGAACGCCACGGTCTACAAGCGCGTACCCGGTGTCGTCACCATCGCGGAGGAGTCCACCGCCTGGCCCGGTGTGACGCGGCCGACGTATCTCGGCGGCCTCGGCTTCGGCTTGAAGTGGAACATGGGGTGGATGCACGACTCCCTCGACTACATGCAGCGCGAGGCGATCCACCGGCAGTTCCATCACAACGAGATGACCTTCTCGATGATGTACGCCTACAGCGAGCACTTCGTACTCCCGCTGTCCCACGACGAGGTCGTCCACGGCAAGGGCTCGCTCATCGGGCGCATGCCCGGGGACCGCTGGCAGGAGTTGGCCAACCTGCGTGCCTACCTCGGCTATATGTGGGCGCATCCCGGACGCAAGCTGCTCTTCATGGGTGGCGAGTTCGCCCAGCCCACGGAGTGGAATGCCGATGCCGGGCTCGAGTGGTGGCTCATGCAGTTCGACGACCACGCCGGAGTCGCCCGCGCCATGCGCGACATCAACGCTGCCTATCGAGCCACCCCCGCGCTCTGGCAGCGCGATGACGATCCGGCCGGCTTCGAGTGGATCGATGCCAACGATGCTGAGTCCAATGTCTTTAGTTGGATCCGCTGGGACGACGACGGCCGGCCGATGGTGAGCGTGTCCAACATGGCACCGGTGCCGCGTTACGGCTATCGCCTCGGCCTACCGGCAAGCGGTGAGTGGGCGGAGATCTTGAATACGGACGCGATCGAGTACGGCGGCAGCGGCGTGGGCAATATGGGCGCGGTCGTCGCTGATGGCGAACCCTGGCACGGCCGGCTGTCCAGCGCGGCGGTCACCCTGCCGCCGCTCGCCACGATCTGGCTCCGACCGGCGTAGTTCCACCTCTCACCTTGTCACCGGATATGGCGCTGCGTCACCGATCTTGGGACATGTGAGGCCACTAGGTAGACGGGGTTAGAAGAGGGCGGAGGCGAGGGCGAGCCGCGCAGGCGGCACGGCGGGATCATCGCCGGCCATGGCGAACAGTGCCACCAGTCGCTCCCGGGCAGCTTCACGCTCGTCACCGGACGTGGCCTTGACCTCGGCGATGAGCGCGGCGAACGCCGTCGCCCAATCGCCTGCGGCGGCCGCGACGTCGGCGTCGCGCAGGGCACCGGTCTCGTCCGCGCGCTCGAGCCGCAACTGCAACTCGCACATCGCGACTCCGGCGAGAGCATCGGCATCGGCGGGGGTTGCGGAGAGCACTGCCCGGTAGGCGTCAGCCGCCGCGGACCAGTCGCCCGCCTCGATCGCGTCGAACGCGGCCACGAAGCGCGGGTCAACGGTCTCCTCGACCTCTTCTTCCGAGAGCGCCTCAACCGGGGGGGTGGACGCGACCGTGCCGTTGATTCCGTTCTCCCCCGCCACGCGAAGGAGCTCATCGATGTAGGCGCGCACCTGCGGCTCGGGCAGCGCACCCTGGAACAGCGGCAGCGGCTGACCTCCGAGCACCGCGAAGACGCTCGGGATCGACTGCACCTGGAATGCCGCCGCGATCTGCTGCTCGGCGTCGACGTCGACCTTCGCCAGCACGAAGCGCCCGCCGTACTCCGCCGCCAGTCCCTCGAGGATCGGCGAGAGGGTCTTGCACGGCCCGCACCACGACGCCCACAGGTCAAGCACGACCGGCACGGTCTGGCTCTGGATGATGACGTCCTGCTCGAAAGTCGCGGTCGTGACGTCGATGACGACGCCGGACGTGGCACCGTCCATGGTGGTCGAGCGTCGTTGCTCGGCTTCACGCTGACTCGCGAGTGCACCGAGGTCGACGGCGCCGCGCAGAGGAAGTGATGGCTGGCTCACACGCACATCCTTCCACCCGGACTCAATCCGGGTGCGGGGTGGCACCGCCCACGAGTCGATCGGCAGCGGCGAAGGCCGTGAGGCGCCCCGAGGCCACCGCGTCCACGTCATCTGGCCGCAGGCCCTCGGCGAGCAGCACCCGTGACCTGCCCACGGCGAGGGCGAGGATCTCCGCCGCCGCGCGCTGGCGACGACGTGCAGCCCAGCGATCGTCCTCGTCGAGCCAGGCGCGTCGCTCGTCCAGTGCCGAGACAAGGTCCGCTATCTGTCCCCGGGCAGCGGACGAGGTGACAACGGGAACGACCCATCCGTCAGCCGGAGCGGCGAGGCGCAGCATCTGGCGCACCTCGCGGGCGGTCGATTCGGCACCGTCCCGATCGGCCTTGTTGACGCAGACGATGTCGGCGATCTCGAGGATGCCCGCCTTGGCTGCCTGGATCCCGTCGCCCATCCCGGGGGCGAGGAGCACGACAGTCGCGTCCGCCGTGGCCGCGACGTCGACCTCTGACTGCCCGACGCCCACCGTCTCGACGAGCACAACGCCGCAACCAGCCGCCTCGAGGACGCGCACCGCTTGGGGAGTGGCAGCAGCCATGCCACCGAGGTGGCCGCGCGATGCCATCGAGCGGATGAAGACGCCCTCATCAGTGGCGTGCTCCTGCATGCGAATGCGATCGCCGAGAAGTGCGCCTCCGGAGAACGGCGAGGATGGATCGATGGCGAGGACGCCGACGCGCTCGCCACGGGCACGATAAGCCGCAACGAGCGTGGAGGTCACGGTCGACTTGCCGACGCCGGGCGACCCGGTGAGGCCGACGACGTAGGCACGCTCCCTCACCGGCAGCGCCGCGAGAGCCTCTGGCAGGCCGGCAGCGCCGTCCTCCACCCAGGAGATCAGGCGCGCGACGGCACGCGCCTCGCCCGCGGCGACGCGGGCGGCGAGGTCAGCGGCGTTCGTCACGGGGCCGGGACGCTCAGGATGAGCGCGTCTCCCTGACCTCCGCCACCGCACAGCGCGGCTGCTCCGAGACCACCGCCGCGCCGGCGCAGCTCGTGGGCAAGGTGCAGCACCAGCCTCGCGCCGGACATCCCGATCGGATGCCCCAGGGCGATAGCGCCACCGTTGACGTTGACGATGTCGTCGGAGACATCGAGCACGCGCATCGAGACGACTCCGACCGCAGCGAACGCCTCGTTGATCTCGATGAGGTCGAGGTCGCTCACCGCGACCCCCTGCTTCTCGCAGGCTCGGATGATCGCGCGCGCCGGCTGCTCGTGCAGCGATGCGTCAGGGCCGGCGACGACGCCGTGAGCACCGATCTCGGCGAGCCACGTGAGACCGAGCTCCTCGGCCTTGGCACGGCTCATGACGACGACCGCGGCTGCCCCGTCGGAGATCTGCGAAGCCGATCCGGCCGTGATCGTGCCGTCCTTGGCGAAGGCCGGGCGCAGGCCGGAGAGGGACTCCACGGTGGTGTCGGCGCGGATGCCCTCGTCACGTGCGAAGACGACCGGGTCGCCCTTGCGCTGGGGGATCTCCACGGCGATGATCTCCTCGTCGAAGGCGCCTGCCTCCTGGGCGGCCGCCGCCAGGCGATGCGATCGCGCTGCGAAGGCGTCCTGCTCCTCGCGAGTCAGGCCGTAGCGTGCGTTGTAGCGCTCGGTCGATTCACCCATCGCGCACTCGTCGAAGGCGCAGGTCAGCCCGTCGAAGGCCATCGAGTCGGTGACCGACCAGTCGCCGTACTTCACTCCCTCGCGCGAGCCCATGAGCAGGTGCGGGGCATTGGTCATCGACTCCATGCCACCGGCCACGACGATGTCGAACTCTCCAGCGCGGATGAGCTGATCAGCGAGCGCGATGGCATCGAGGCCCGACAGGCACACCTTGTTGATCGTGAGGGCCGGCACCTCCATGCCGATGCCGGCCTTGACCGCAGCCTGGCGCGCGGTGATCTGGCCAGTGCCGGCCTGCAGCACCTGGCCCATGATCACGTAGTCGACCTGGTCCGGTGTCACTCCCGAGCGTTCGAGAGCGGCCTTGATCGCGACCCCCCCGAGATCAGCGGCGGAGAGGCCCTTGAGGGAGCCCAGCAGCCTGCCCATGGGAGTGCGGGCACCGGCGACGATGACGGACATGGCACCTCCGAGTGCGGCCCGGCCGGGCCCTTGACACGATGGGGCCACCCTAGCGAGGAGGCCCCATGACACGGGATCCGATGGCTGCGGCCGATCCGGTCATCACCCGGATCGACCATGTCGGCATCGCGGTGCCCGATCTCGACGAGGCGATCCGCTTCTACGCCGACGCCTTCGGTGTCGAGGTCGTGCACGAGGAGGTCAATGAGGAGCAGGGGGTCCGCGAGGCCATGCTCGCCGTGGGCGACTCCCACATCCAGCTCCTTGCTCCGCTGCGCCCAGAGTCACCTATTGGCCGCTTCCTCGACCGCCAGGGCCCGGGCATCCAGCAGGTCGCCTACACCGTCGACGACATCGAGCTGGCCGCCGATCGACTCCGCGCCGCCGGGGTGCGCATGCTCTACGACGAGCCCAAGGTCGGCACGGCGGGATCACGGGTCAACTTCGCCCATCCCAAGGACTGCGGTGGGGTCCTCATCGAGCTCGTGCAACCCGCGGCCGCCCCCCGCTAGCATGAACGATCGTTAAGTAGTCCCGTTCAGGCACCGGCGAGGGGAACACCATGGATCAGATCCGCGAGGCGATCATCGCCGGCGCAGGGGCCGACATCGGCAGCCTTCCGCTCCCGGACTCCTATCGCGGGGTCACCGTCCACAAGGACGAGGCGGACATGTTCGAGGGCCAAGCCACCCGGGAGAAGGACCCCCGGCAGTCACTCCACCTCGACGACGTGCCCCTGCCCGAGCCCGGTCCCGGCGAGGCTCTCATCGCGGTCATGGCGAGTTCCATCAACTACAACACCGTGTGGACGTCGATCTTCGAGCCCGTGTCCACATTCGGCTTCTTGGAGAGGCTGGGCCGCACGGGCGACATGGGCAAGCGACACGACTTGCCGTACCACGTGATCGGATCCGACGCCTCGGGCGTCGTCCTGCGCGTGGGCGCCGGGGTCAACGCCTGGAAGCCCGGCGACGAGGTCGTCGCCCACTGCCTCTCTGTCGAACTCGAAAGTCCTCTCGGGCACAACGACACGATGCTCGACCCGGACCAGCGCATCTGGGGATTCGAGACCAACTTCGGTGGCCTCGCCGAGATCGCACTCGTCAAGTCCAACCAGCTGCTGCCCAAGCCGGCGCACCTCACCTGGGAGGAGGCGGCCGCACCGGGCCTGGTCAATTCCACGGCGTACCGCCAACTCGTGTCGCGCAACGGCGCCGGCATGAAGCAGGGCGACATCGTCCTCATCTGGGGCGCCTCGGGCGGCCTCGGGTCCTACGCCACGCAGTACGCCGTCAACGGCGGCGCGATCCCCATCTGCGTCGTCTCGAGTGAGGACAAGGCCGACCTGTGTCGCTCCATGGGTGCCGAGCTGATCATCAACCGCAAGGACGAGGACTACCGCTTCTGGAAGGACGAGCACACCCAGGATCCCAAGGAGTGGCAGCGGCTGGGCAAGCGGATCCGCGAACTCACCGGAGGTGAGGACGTCGACATCGTCTTCGAGCACCCAGGCCGAGAGACCTTCGGTGCCAGCGTCTACGTCACCCGCAAGGGCGGCACCATCACCACGTGCGCATCAACGTCCGGATTCATGCACGAATACGACAACCGCTACCTCTGGATGAATCTCAAGAGCATCGTGGGCTCTCACTTCGCCAACTATCGGGAGGCCTACGAGGCCAACCGTCTGATTTCCCGCGGCCTCATCCACCCCACCCTGTCCAAGACCTTCGCCCTGGAGGATTCCGGCCAGGCCGCCTTCGAGGTGCACCGCAACGCCCACCAGGGCAAGGTTGGTGTGCTCTGCCTGGCCCCCGAGGAGGGTCTCGGCGTCCGCAACTCCGAGATGCGTGAGCGACACCTCTCCGAGATCACCCGCTTCAGCGGGGCATGAGGAGGGGCGCCCGCGTACGATGACCCGGGCGCGCGCACACGCCACGCCCCGTGGACACGAGGAAGGGGCGACGGTGGCGACGAGCCAGATCACCGACCGTCAGCCCTGGCATCTGGACCGGGGCCGCAAGGCCGGCGAGATGGGCTACATCCCCGGCCTCGACGGCATCCGCGCGCTGGCGGTCCTGGGGGTCCTGCTCTATCACGGCGATCTCACCTGGATGCAGGGCGGATTCCTCGGCGTCGACGTCTTCTTCGTCCTCTCGGGCTTCCTCATCACGACCTTGATCGTGGAGGAATACAGCCGCTCCGGACGCATCAACTTCAAGCGCTTCTACCTCGCCCGCGCCCGCCGCCTGCTACCGGCACTACTTCTCATGCTCGTCGTCGTCGGCATGCTCGCGGCCTTCATCTACCGCGACTCTGCCGCGTCCTTCCGAGCCGATGCGATCGCGTCGCTGTTCTACGTCACCAACTGGTGGTACATCTTCTCCGATACGTCGTACTTCGAGGCGATCGGTCGACCGCCTTTCCTGGCGCACCTGTGGTCCCTCGCGGTCGAGGAGCAGTTCTATCTGCTGTGGCCGGCCGTGGTCTGGTTGCTGCTGCGCTGGCGCGGTCGCGGCGCGGTGTTCTACGTCGCGATCGCCGGCGCGCTCGCCTCCACCGCCTGGATGGCCTTCCTCGCCATCACCAACGGCTACCCCCAGGAGGCGGACCCCAGCCGGGCCTACTTCGGCTCGGATAGCCACATCATGGGGCTCCTGCTCGGCGCCGCCTTGGCTATGGTCTGGCGCCCGGGGCGCCTGTCGACGCGGCTGACGGTGGGAGCCCAGGCGGTCATCACCACGATCGGCATCGTCGCCCTCCTCACCGTCATCTGGTTCTTCTGGGCAGTCGGCGAATACTCCAACTTCATCTACCGCGGCGGCTTCCTGGTCCTGTCTGCGGTCGTATGCGTGCTCATCGCGGCGGCGAGCCACCCGGGCGCGCCGTTCGGCCGCATGCTCGGGGCGCAGCCCATGCGCTACATCGGTCAGCGCTCCTACGGCCTCTACCTCTACCACTGGCCGATCTACGTCATCACGCGTCCGGATCTGGACATCCCCCTCGATGGTCCGGCGCTCCTCGGCCTGCGACTCGGCCTGACTTTCCTCGTCGCGGAGCTCTCCTACCGATACGTCGAGATCCCGATCCGCCGCGGCGCGATCGGAGCCTTCATGGCGCGTTGGCGCGGGGCCGAGCCCGATGAGCGGGCCTACCTCGGCCGTCGTGTGCTCGCCAGCAGCGGCGTAGCGATTGCAGCGCTGGGACTCATGGGTGCAGGCCTGGCCACCGCGAAGCCTGCCGATCAGGAGATCCCCGCCGATGTCGCAGCGGCGATCGGCATCGACGACGGCGGTCCCACCGAGATCCTCATCGACGAGCCCAGCGTCGCGCCGAGTCCGGGTGCGACAGGTGCACCCGAGCCCGAGCCGGATCCCTCGCAGGCCCAACAGCCCGAGGCCCCGTCGGCCGACGGCCTGCCCACCAACGGCAACGGCGCCGTCACGGCGATCGGCGACTCGGTCATGCTCGGCGTCGCGAGCCAGTTGATGGGCAAGATCGACGCCACGAAGGTCGATGCCGAGGTGAGCAGGCAGGCCTCCGGCGTGCTCGAGCGCGTGCAGAGGCTGTCCAAGAAGGGCCTGCTCGCACCCACCGTCGTCATCCATACCGGCACCAACGGCGTCGTCACGGAGGATCAGCTCCGCGAGATGCTCGACATCCTCAGCGATCGCGAGCGGGTCGTCGTGGTCAACACCAACGTCCCGCGCCCGTGGCGAAAGCCCAACAACGAACTCATCGAGGCCATCGTCCCCGAATACCCCAACGCGGTCATCGCCGACTGGTTCTCCGTGTCCAAGGACAACCCGGAGTACTTCGTGAGCGATGGCACGCATCCGCAGTGGCCCTCGGGCATCAAGGCCTTCGTCCGCGAGGTCATGCGCGCGGTCGGTATGGATCCCAGCAAGGCTGGCTAACGAGCAGCCACCAGACCAAGGAGCGCGGCGCCCACTGCGTCCGGCGCCTCGATCGGCGTGAGGTGACCGCAGTCGGGGATCACCACCAGGCGCGCATCCATGCAGGCCTCGACGATGACGTCCTGCTCCGGCATCGGACTCATCGTGTCCTCATCCCCCACCACCACGAGCACGCGTGTGTCGAGCTCGCGCAGGACACCAAGCGCCTCGGATCGCGCCGCCATCGCCCTCTGCGCCCATGCCACCGTGTTTCGCGGCGCAGCGGCCAGCACCCCGGCTACCCGGGTCACCACATCCGGGCTGGCCTGCCGCGTGGTCTGCCCGAGTAGGCCGTCGATCATCCCCGCCGACCAATCACCGCCGGTCTCGGCGAGGACAGCGATGCGCTCGCGATTATCCCGGGCCACGCCACCATCGGCAGTCGCCTTGGTGTCCACGAGCGCGAGCGCCTGCACCAGGTCGGGCCTGTCGCCGGCGATACCGAGAGCCACGTAACCACCCATGGAGCAGCCCACGATCACCGCGGGCTCGTCCAGCAGGGACACCACGTCCTCGACCATCCGCTGCAGGTCAGGCGCGTCGTCACCCAGTGGTGCGTGACCGAAACCGCGAAGGTCCGGTGCGATGACCCTGTGACCGTCCGCACGCAGCTCCTCGGCGACTTCGTTCCACATCGAGCCGTCGAAGGGGAAGGCGTGGAGCAGCAGGTACGTCGCCATGGCGGCCTAGGGCATCGCGGAGAGGCCGCCGTCGACAACGAGGACCTGGCCGGTCATGAAACTCGATGCGTCGGAAGCGAGGAAGACGGCGGGCTCGGCGATCTCCTCCACCCGACCCCATCGCTGCATGGGCACGCGGGCCAATGCCGCGCGCTCGGCATCGTCACTGGCGCGCAGAAAGTCGGTGAGATCCGTCTCGATCCATCCGGGCACCAGGGCGTTCACCCGGACACCCATCCACGCGGTCTCCACGGCGAGGGACTGCGTGAGCGAGATGAGTGCGGCCTTAGCCGCGCCGTAGTGCGCCATGGTGGGGGCACCGCGCAGCCCGGCGACCGAGGAGAGGTTAACGATCGCACCGCCACCATCGCCGAGAGCGGGCAGCGCCTCCTGCGTGATGTGGACGATCGAGTCGAGATTGAGTCGCATCGTCTTCTCCCAGCCGCTCATCCGCATCTGCGCGACGGGGATGGAGAAGGAGTTGCCCCCGGCATTGTTGACGAGGATGTCGATCCCGCCGAGCCCCGCGATCGCCTCGGTGGTCGCGGCGCGCGTGGCATCGGCATCCATGACGTCAGCGGTGACGACCACCGCCCGCCTGCCCAGGCTCTCGATTCCGGCACCCACCTCGGCGAGCAGGTCGGCATTGCGCGCGAGAATCGCGACGTCAGCGCCAGCAGCGGCGTAGGCCACAGCGATGCCGCGACCGATGCCGCGCGAAGCACCCGTCACAAGCGC
>JBEAQC010000073.1:0-7399 GCA_041164085.1 Actinomycetota bacterium | reverse complement strand
GGTCCGTGCCACGGGCCAACGACGTCCCGTCATCACCCCGCCTCGGTGGGGCCGATCGACGTGGAGGAGTTGGCCTTGTCCATTGCGAAGCCCGCACTGCCCTACTCAGCTCTGCCCACCGCGCAGGGCCTCTACGACCCCTCCGCGGAGCATGACGCCTGCGGCGTTGCCTTCATCGCGACACTCAGCGGCTCCCCCTCGCATGACATCGTTCGGCTTTCGCTCACCGCTCTGCTCAATCTCGATCACCGCGGCGCCTCGGGTGCGGAGCCGGATTCCGGCGACGGCGCGGGGATCCTCATCCAGGTCCCTGACCGATTCCTGCGTCGTGTCATCGGCGAGGCGCTCCCGCCGGCGGGGGAGTACGCCGTCGGATTGGCCTTCCTCCCCGATGATGACGACTCCGAGCGCGCGACGTGCGCGCGCATCGAGGAGCTCGCGGCAGAGGAGGGCCTGCGCGTCGTTGCATGGCGCGACGTGCCTACCCGACCCGAGGGGCTGGGTCAGACGGCCCGCAGCGTCATGCCGCGCTTTCGCCAACTCATCGTCGCTGGTGGGTCAGGACCCGTCATCGGACTGGACCTCGAGCGGCGTGCATTCTGCCTGCGCAAGCGCGCCGAGCACGAGACCGACGCCTACTTCACGTCTCTGTCCGGACGCACGCTCGTCTACAAGGGGATGCTCACGACGCACCAGCTCGGTGAGTTCTTCCCCGACCTGTCCGATCCGGACGTGGAATCGACACTCGGTCTGGTGCACTCGCGCTTCTCGACCAACACCTTCCCCTCGTGGCCGCTCGCGCATCCCTATCGTCTGATCGCGCACAACGGCGAGATCAACACCGTCAAGGGCAATCGCAACTGGATGCGCGCGCGCGAGGCCATGCTCGAGTCCGACCTCATCCCGGGCGACATCACGCGGATCCTGCCCATCTGCACCCCGGGGGGCAGTGACTCCGCGTCCTTCGACGAGGTCGTCGAGCTGCTCCACCTCGGCGGTCGGTCACTACCCCACGCCGTGCTCATGATGATCCCCGAGGCGTGGGAGAACGACGTCGACATGGACCCGGAGCGCCGGGCGTTCTACGAGTACCACTCGACGCTCATGGAGGCCTGGGACGGACCGGCCAATGTGTCCTTCACGGACGGCACCCTCATCGGAGCCGTCCTCGATCGCAATGGCCTGCGCCCGGGTCGCTTCTGGGTCACCGACGACGGCCTGGTGGTGCTCGCCTCCGAGGCCGGCGTACTCGAACTAGATCCGGCGTCGATCGTGCGCAAGGGTCGACTCCAGCCCGGGCAGATGTTCCTCGTCGACACTGCCGCTGGTCGCATCGTCGAGGACGCCGAGATCAAGTCCGAACTCGCGACGGCAGCGCCGTACGCCGACTGGCTGCACGGTGGTCTCGTGCACCTGGACATGCTCCCCGATCGCGAGCACATCGTGCACCCGACGGCCTCGGTCGCGCGGCGTCAGCAGACCTTCGGCTATACCGAGGAGGAGTTGCGGCTCATCCTGTCGCCCATGGCCACGGCCGGCATGGAGCCGATCGGTTCGATGGGCACCGACACGCCCGTGGCCGCTTTGTCCGCTCGCCCCCGGCTGCTCTTCGACTACTTCCAGCAGGCTTTCGCGCAGGTCACCAATCCGCCGCTCGACGCGATTCGCGAGGAGATCGTGACGTCGCTGTCGACGGTGATCGGCCCCGAGGGCAATCTGCTCGACTCCACCCCGGCGCACTGTCGCCAGGTCGTGCTGCCGTTCCCCATCATCGACAACGACGAACTCGCCAAGATCCTGCACATCAATTCCGACGGTGATCTGCCCGGCTTCGCCGCCGCCAAGGTGAGCGGGCTCTACGACATCGACGGGGGTGCCGCAGCCCTGGAGTCCCGGCTCGAGGAGATCTTCGCCGAGGTGGACGCGATGATCGAGGGGGGCGTGCGCTTCATCGTCCTCTCCGACCGCGACTCGACGACCGACCTCGCACCGATCCCGTCGCTGCTGCTGTGCTCGGCCGTCCACCATCACCTGGTGCGTCGCCGTACGCGCACCCAGGTGACGCTCATCATCGAGGCCGGCGATGTACGCGAGGTGCACCACGCCGCACTCCTCGTCGGCTACGGTGCGGCCGCCATCAACCCCTACCTTGCGATGGAGTCGGTCGAGGACCTGGTCTATCGCGACATCCTCACCGGTATCTCGCCGGAGAAGGCTGTCCGCAATCTCGTCAAGGCGCTGGGCAAGGGCCTGCTCAAGGTGATGTCCAAGATGGGTGTCTCGACCGTGGGCTCCTATCGCGGCGCGCAGATCTTCGAGGCGGTCGGGCTGTCGCACGAACTTGTCGAGCGCTACTTCACGGGCACTGTCTCGCGACTCGGCGGCGTGGGCCTGGATGTCATCCACGCAGAGGTGCAGGCCCGACACGACATCGCCTACCCGCCGAGCGGCATCTCGCCGGCGCACCGCCGTCTCGAGGTCGGTGGCGAGTACCAGTGGCGGCGCGAGGGCGAGCCGCACCTGTTCGATCCCGAGACCGTCTTCCGACTGCAGCACGCGACCCGTGACAAGCGCTTCGACATCTTCCGCGAATACACCGATCGCGTCGACGGGCAAAGTCGCCGTCTCATGACTCTGCGAGGCCTGTTCGACCTCAAGGAGGGGGAGCGCGCTCCCGTCCCGCTCGACGAGGTAGAGCCCGTGGAGTCCATCGTGCGCAGATTCTCGACCGGCGCCATGTCCTACGGGTCGATCTCGCAGGAGGCGCACGAGACCCTGGCCATCGCCATGAACCGGCTGGGCGCGAAGTCCAACACCGGCGAAGGCGGGGAGGATCCCGAGCGCTTCGTCCCCCTCGACAATGGCGACTCCAAGCGCTCGGCCATCAAGCAGGTCGCCTCGGGTCGCTTCGGGGTCACGAGCGAGTACCTCGTCAACAGCGACGACATCCAGATCAAGATGGCCCAGGGCGCCAAGCCCGGCGAGGGCGGCCAGCTGCCTGGTCACAAGGTCTATCCGTGGGTGGCCAAGACCCGTCACTCCACACCGGGCGTCGGTCTCATCTCGCCGCCACCGCACCACGACATCTACTCGATCGAGGACCTGGCGCAGCTCATCCACGACCTCAAGAACGCCAACGACCGGGCGCGCATCCACGTCAAGCTCGTCTCCGAGGCCGGCGTCGGCACGGTCGCGGCCGGTGTCGCCAAGGCCCACGCCGATGTCATCCTCATCTCCGGTCACGACGGGGGCACCGGCGCCTCGCCGCTCACGTCTCTCAAGCATGCGGGCACTCCGTGGGAACTCGGTCTCGCGGAGACGCAGCAGACCCTGCTGCTCAATGGACTGCGCGATCGCGTCGTCGTCCAGACCGACGGGCAGCTCAAGACCGGCCGGGATGTCGTCATCGCCGCGCTGCTGGGAGCGGAGGAGTTCGGCTTCGCCACCGCCCCGCTCGTGGTCATGGGATGCATCATGATGCGTGTCTGCCACCTCGACACGTGCCCTGTTGGCGTCGCGACGCAGAATCCCGAGCTGCGCGCACGTTTCACCGGATCGCCTGACTTCGTCGTGACCTTCTTCGAGTTCATTGCGGAGCAGGTGCGCGAACACCTCGCCGCGCTCGGCTTCCGCAGCCTGGACGAGGCGATCGGACGCGTCGACATGATCGACGCGCGGCCGGCCGTGGATCACTGGAAGGCCAGCGGGCTCGACCTGAGCCCGATCCTGCATCAGCCCAGGGTCGAAGGCGCCCGGCGCTGCACGACCACCCAGGATCACGGGCTCGAGCGAGCGCTTGATCGCGAGCTCATCGACCTGTGCGCCCCGGCGCTCACCGATGGCGAGCCGGTGCGTGCTCGTTTGCCGATTCGCAACGTCCATCGCACTGTCGGCACCATGCTCGGCGCCGAGGTCACGCGCCGCTACGGCGGTGACGGCCTGCCGGAAGGCACGATCGACCTCACCTTCGTCGGGTCGGCCGGGCAGTCCTTCGGGGCCTTCCTGCCGCGTGGCATCACGTTGCGACTCGAGGGTGACAGCAACGACTACGTCGGCAAGGGGCTGTCGGGAGGCACGATCGTGGTGCGCCCCGATCGCGCGGCGGCGTTCCCCGGCGAGGACAACATCATCGCCGGCAACGTGATCGGCTACGGCGCGACGTCGGGAGCGATCTTCCTGCGCGGGGTCGTCGGAGAGCGGTTCGCGGTGCGCAATTCGGGTGCGACGCTCGTGGTCGAAGGCGTCGGCGATCACGCGTGCGAGTACATGACGGGGGGCCGCGTGCTCATCCTGGGTCGCACCGGGCGCAATGTCGCCGCGGGCATGTCCGGTGGCACGGCCTACGTCCTGGACCTCGACGTTGATCGCGTCAACCCGGACATGGTCGACCTCGAGACGCTCGGTCCCGACGACATCGAGATCGTGCGCGAACTGCTGCGCCAGCACGTGGAGGAGACGGACTCGCCCGTCGCGCGCCAACTCCTCGACGACGAGGCTTTCGATCGGTTCACCCTCATCATGCCCCGGGACTACCGTCGGGCCCTCGAGGCGCAGCGCCGCGCCGTGCTCGAGGGCCGGGATCCCGCCGACGCCGTCATGGAGGCCGCTCGTGGCTGACCCCCGTGGATTCCTCACCACCCCGCGCGAGACACCGACGCGTCGCCCGGTCGACCTACGCCTCATGGACTGGCGCGAGGTCTACGAGCCGTTCGCCGCCGAGCGACTGCGGGACCAGGCCGGGCGCTGCATGGACTGCGGCATCCCCTTCTGCCATAACGGCTGCCCGCTCGGCAATCTCATCCCCGAGTGGAATGACCTCGTCTGGCGCGATGACTGGCGTGCGGCCTCCGAGCGACTGCACGCGACGAACAATTTCCCGGAATTCACCGGTCGACTGTGTCCGGCGCCGTGCGAGACCTCCTGCGTGCTCGGCATCAACGCCGATCCGGTGACGATCAAGCAGGTCGAGGTATCGATCATCGACCGCGCCTGGGACTCCGGCTGGGTGGAGCCGCAGCCCGCGGACCACTCCACGGGCAAGGCGGTGGCTGTCATCGGCTCCGGACCCGCTGGGCTCGCCGCCGCGCAGCAGCTCGCTCGCGCCGGACACACGGTGGTGGTCTACGAGCGTGCCGATCGCATCGGCGGCCTCCTGCGCTACGGCATCCCGGAATTCAAGATGGAGAAAGGGCACCTGGATCGGCGCCTGCGCCAGATGGTCCAGGAAGGTGTGAAGTTCCGCCCCGGTGTCGAGGTGGGCGTCGATGTGAGCATCGCCGACCTGCGCAAGCGCTACGACGCGGTCGTCATCGCCGTCGGCGCGACGCGCTGGCGCGATCTCGGGATCCCCGGCCGCGAACTCGCGGGGGTCCATCAGGCGATGGAGTATCTCCCCGGCGCCAATCGGGTGCAGGAGGGGGACATCGAGCAGGCGCCGATCGACGCGCGCGGCAAGCACGTGGTGATCATCGGTGGCGGCGACACGGGCGCCGACTGCCTTGGGACCGCGCATCGCCAGGGTGCGGCATCGGTGACGCAGCTCGAGATCATGCCGACGCCCCCGGATCACCGTCCGGCCGAGCAGCCGTGGCCGACGTACCCCATGACGTATCGAGTCTCGAGCGCCCACGAGGAGGGCGGAGACCGCGTCTTCGCCGTGTCGACCGAGGAATTCGTGGGGACATCGGGTCGCGTCACGGGCCTGCGACTGGTCGACGTCGATTGGAGCCAGGGCGCTCCGACGCCGGTCGACGGGAGCGCGCGGGTGATCCCGGCGGACCTGGTCTTCCTGGCGATGGGCTTCGTCGGCCCCGAGGCTGGCGGACTGGTCGAGGACCTTGGGCTCGAACTCACCGATCGCGGGTCCTTCGCCCGTGCGGACGACTACGCCACGGCCGTCGACGGGGTCTTCGTCGCGGGTGACGCCGGGCGCGGGCAGTCCCTCATCGTGTGGGCCATCGCCGAGGGGCGTGCCGCGGCCGCCTCGGTGGATCGCTACCTCACCGGCGTGACGAACCTGCCCTCGCCGATCCCCGCCTCGGCGCGACCCCTTACGGTGTAGTCCTCGCTGTATCCGCTTACATCCCGGTGAGGAGACCCATGCGCCGCGCCAAGATCGTCGCCACGCTCGGGCCGGCAACCAGCTCCTACGAGCAGATCCTGGCGCTCGTCGACGCGGGCATGGACGTCGCGCGGCTCAACCTCAGCCACGGCAGCTACGCCGATCACAGCTCGGTCTACGACCATGTGCGTCGCGCGAGCGACGTGTCGGGTCGGGCCATCGGCATCCTCGTCGACCTCCAGGGCCCGAAGATCCGACTCGGCCGATTCGCGTCCGGGCCGGTCCTCCTCAGCTCGGGGGACACCTTCACCATCACCACCGATGACGTGCCAGGCGATCGCGACACGGTGTCGACGACGTACTCCGGCCTGCCCGGTGATGTCTCGGCTGGCGACACGATCCTCATCGATGACGGACGCGTCGCCCTCGAGGTGACCCGGGTGGACGGGCCGCGGGTCGTGACGCGGGTCACCGAAGGTGGACGTGTATCGGACAACAAGGGGCTTAACCTGCCGGGCGTCGCCGTGAGCGTGCCGGCCATGTCCGAGAAGGACATCGATGATCTGCGTTGGGGCCTGAGGGCGGGCGCCGACCTCATCGCCCTGTCCTTCGTGCGCTCGGCTGCCGACATTGCCGACGTGCATCGGGTCATGGATGAGGAGGGCGTGCGCGTCCCTGTCCTTGCCAAGGTGGAGAAGCCGCAGGCCGTCGAGAATCTCGAGGAGATCGTCGCGACCTTCGACGGCATCATGGTCGCGCGCGGCGACCTCGGCGTCGAACTTCCGCTTGAGGCTGTGCCCCTCGTGCAGAAGCGCGCGATCGAGTTGTGCCGGGTCGCGGCCAAGCCGGTCATTGTCGCGACCCAGATGCTCGACTCCATGGCGACCGCGACCCGACCCACACGCGCCGAGGCCAGTGACGTCGCCAACGCCGTCCTCGACGGTGCCGATGCGCTCATGCTGTCGGGGGAGACCAGCGTGGGCACTCACCCGTCGCTCGCCGTCGAGACGATGGCGCGCATCATCGCCCATGTCGAGGACAACGCGCTCGATCGTCTGTCGCACCTGCCCGCTGACCCTCCGGGCTCGACAGCACGCGCACTCACGAAGGCTGCCGTCGACGTCGCGGGCGCGGTGAGCGCGGCGAGCCTGATCCCCTTCACCGAGACCGGCTCCTCCGCACGCCTCATCGCGCGCTGGCGCGCTCCCGCGCCGATCCTGGCCTTCACGCCCAACCCGCGCGTACGCAGCCAGCTCGCCCTCGTCTGGGGTGTGGAGACCTTCCTGGTGCCCTCGGTGGCTCACACCGATGACATGGTGGTGCAGGTCGACCGAGCCC
>JBEAQC010000072.1:0-9792 GCA_041164085.1 Actinomycetota bacterium | reverse complement strand
TATGCGCAGGTCAACGCTGAAGCGTGGAGTAGTTGGCAGCGCCGTCACTGCCCTCATACTGGGAACGATCGTCGTTCCGGTCAGCGGCGTCGCATCCGGGTCACCCACCCCCTCGACGAGTGACACGTCAGTCACGGCGTCGGAAACGACGAAACGCCTCCGAAAGATCCGCCGCACGGCAACGCAGGCTGCCATCTGGGCGCTGGCGCCTGAGTTCAGCTACCGGTTCAACAGATACAACAAGTTGGTGACCGCTCCCTACAACGAGATTGCCTACGCCCCTTATGCCGCTCAGTGGGATAACGCCTCAACCAACGCAGGCAATGCATCCGTGATCTATTTGAACGCCTCTTTGTCGTTGAAGCGTCAGGATCTT
The DNA here is from genome assembly GCA_041164085.1 of Actinomycetota bacterium. Lineage (GTDB taxonomy): Bacteria > Actinomycetota > Actinomycetes > S36-B12 > S36-B12 > Mxb001. The sequence continues at coordinate 9,416 of JBEAQC010000072.1, read as the reverse complement.
GTCTACACAGTCCCTCCGACCAACGGCACCTTCCAGATGAGCCAAGTGCTCGATTCGTTCGTCAACACCGTTGCTGATCCTGGAACTCGAACCACGCCCAGCGATGACATGGTGAGCTATCTCGTTGTGGGGCCTGAGTCTAAGTATGCGAAGGCGACCGAAGCGATCATCGAGGGCCGGACCTTCCCTGTGATCAGTCTCGGCACGAACCGCGGGGAAATCCTTGCTCGAGTCCTCGGCGACCCCAATGCGCCGCCGTCGGATCCGCGCAGTTTCGCCTCGTCCTTCGAGAACGTTGCGAAGAAGTATGCGCTGAATACTCTCGACGAATTCATCCAGAATGACTTTGCTCCCGTGTACCCCACGGGGCCGTACGCGTATCAGATCCCTCCTGTGAGCCCTGAGCGAGCACAGCAAGCCGCGAAGTGGCGCAATGTTCCTGATAACGCCGTGGCTTTCTTCGAGCAGGCGGGTGCAGCGCTTCGACTGAGCCCATTGCCGAATCGAAGCACCGGGATCGGGGGCACCTTGGCGCAGGATCTGCCGGCCTATATCCAGCCCCAGCCTGGTTTCGATGGGGTGTACTACCTACCGTCGTCGGGTCAGCGAGCAACGTTGAAGGGCTTTGCCTCAATCGGGCTCACGGGAAGGGGCTACAACATCCCGAAGGGCTGGGGCGAGGCCGAGTTGAAGGCGCTTCAACAGGGCTTCACCGCAGGCTTGACCGCCGCGAAAGCTCGGTTGCTGCAGGCGACCACAGCCGAGACGAACTACTGGCTATACGTCAATCGTGACGACGAGTTCGGTACGTACGCCAACACGAAGGTCGGCTACCTCGGGCGTGCCTCTGCCATCTTTGCGGGTGGCTTCCCGAACCTTCCCAGCGATGGGTTCTACTCGACGCAGTTACGCGAAGAGGGTGGCCCGACACCTCTCCAGGGCGACAACACCTACAGCATCACCTTCCGCCCCGAGAGCGCTGCCGGTGGCACACTGCCGGCTGACGGAATTCTCCCGCCGATCGCATCGGATGCCGACGGGACCCTCTTGGGGTTCTGGTCGATGACGATCTATCAAACCGATTTCTCCGAGGCGGCCGCACCGTTCATCTCCCAGGCGAGCGTGCTGAATACGGCGTATTCACAGGCCGAGACGACGGTCTATTCGATCGACCCCAAGTCCTCGACCATGACGGTCGGAGCTTCAGCCGTCGGGCCGCTGCGACCGGGCACGGCCGTCATGTTCGGCGAGAACGCCCCCGACTTCGGGCTAGAAGCAAAGAAGGCGTACTTCATCGCCACGTCGCCCGTGACGAACGAGGCCGGCAGCATTCCGGGTATCGACGTCGTGACGTACACATTCCCGCTCGCTGAAAGTTGGCAGCAGGAATTGTCCACGACTGGCACTCCGATCCAGCAGGTCAATGCTGAAAGGTCGACTCCCCAAGGCGCCACCGTCGCACTCACGACCCCGCAGCGGCTCGATGATCCGCTGATGTACGGGGTTGTCCAGCCGGTGTCGCAATTGGGATCCCTCCAGATCGAATCGAAGGACAAGGGCGGGGTGGGACTCGAACCGAATGAGGACGGCTCCTACACCATATGGATGGCACCCGAACTTCCCGTAGGTGTCCCTGCCGCGAACTGGATCCCCACGCCTTCCCAGGCATACCTCCAGGCCCTGTATCCGGGTGTCGAAGACTTGAACTCGGAGATTCAGCCCATCTTGCGGATGTACTACCCAACCCCGGGAGATGAACCAGCCTCGATCCTGCCGTGCCCTTCGGGTACTGCGGGGTGTGGCGCTGGTCTGACGACGACATATGTCATTCCCGAAATCGTCAATCACGAGAGGCAATAGACATACGAATGCTTCCATGGCTTGGTGCCGCAGTTCTCGCAGGAACACTTGTCCTCACCGGTTGCAGCGCGAGCGACAGTGGAGACTCCTTCACTGTGGTTCAGGACGTTCCTGTGCTGGTCGACCATCCAAATCGAGATCTCAAGGGACGGATCGGGGCCGTCTTATTCTTTGGCGCAGTCTTACGAGATCAAGGTGGTCAGCAGATCGGCAAGGTCGTCGGCGAGATCGTCACGGTCGATGTTGACGTTGACGGTGCGTCTGACGAGGACAGATTCCGGAAGTTGGCCTTCAATTTCGATGATGGACAGATCATCGCTCTCGGATCGAGTGAATACGTAGGCTCGGATGACGATCAGACGAATTTCGCGCGTAACAATGCGCCCGTGACCGCAGTCGTCGTGGGAGGAACGGATCAGTACCAGGGGGTAAGTGGGGTCGTCATTACGACGAAACTCGCGGATGGCACATATGAACACAACTTCCAACTACAGGAGTGATTGATGAAAGTGCAGACCCTCGCACGACGATTCGTGGCCGTGGCGGCTACGGGAGCGATGCTCGCAGTCCCCATCGCGACAGCGTCAACGGCGAATGCCGCTGGAGTGCTGAATTCCGGATTTGAGCAGCCTTTTGCAGGAGTCGAGAGGTATCTGCCTTTCGCTCCCAAGGAGGTCAAGCGAAGCCGCCAGATCAATAAGCCGCTCGGCCAGGCGAAAGCCGACGCCCTCGCCGCCGCTTTCGGTTTTGACAAGGACAAGGCAATGTCGAAGCGGCAGTTTCGCCTCTTCGTTAGCGGACGCGGCAAAGGCCCATGGACAGGTGCAGAGCGCGCGAAGGCTGCGGAGTTAGTCGATATCAGCACGATGTACCTGACGAACACCACCGCCAACCCTATGTATCGCAACATCGACGGGGTGCGAACCGAGATCGTCCTGGGCAGTTACGGACTCATTGTTGATAAGGACGGAATGCTGTCAAGTCCCGCGATCGATTCATCGCCAGTGCGTCAAGTGAATTGGGTGCTGGCCCCGAATGTTATCTGCGACTTCCCGGAGATCTCGCCGCCGCCAGGAATTCCCTGCGGATACATGGGCACGTGGATGCGCAAGAACGGCGCGAAGGACACCCTCAAGGAACTCTATGCCTCGGCGTACACAGCTGAGGCTGTCTATGGGTCGAGATCACAGGGATCCTCGGAGCCGTGGGAACTCGTCACGAACACGAGGGCCGATGGATCGACGGCCACGATCGGCATGGCGATGGCGCCGTCCATCTGGATCGCGAACTTCCTGCTGATCTACGCGTTGAGCCCTGAGCTGGCGGCGAATATGCCCGCTCGCTGGGCGGCAATTCCGGCCAAGGTCGCTGAAGCGCTCTACGCCTCGGATGAAGGAAAGATTCCCTATGCCGAGGTCCAGCAGTATTTCGACTAGGTCCTAGTTCGACCTCAGGGTGTCATCGTGGCCGCCGTCCTGTGCACACATTGCATCAGGGCAGCGGCCACATCACCTTGAGACGGGCGCCCCGAGGCCGATTAGGCGACAGTTGCCAGGTTCCGCCGGAGGTGATGATCCCGGTGAGACCGATCCCCTCTCCGATGTCCTCGACGACACCATGTCCGTCGTCGGTGACTGTGCACACGAGGTAGATCGAGCCGTCCAGGCTCAGTTCGACGAGAGCGTGTCGAGCTGAACCATGTCGACTCGCATTCGTGAGGGCTTCCTCCACGCACTGGATCACCCGGGGGACCCAGTCGGCATGCTCTCCCAGGAATCCCTGGGCACCAGCATCGAGAGAGATGTCGATGTCAAGGAAACCACGCCACCGGCTGCCGAGGTCGACGAGGAGGTCCTCGGCGTCCGCCGAGGAAGCACTAGCGGGCCTGCCCAGAGCGAGGAGATCGTCTGCCGCATCGTCAAGAAGGGTTGTGATGCGGAGTTGGAGAAGCGCCGATGATGGAGACTCGCCCTTGAGAACCTCGTCCATGTGAATTCGCAGGGCCATGATGGCCGCGGCGAGACGTCCTTGAATCGGGCCATGGAGGATCTGTGAAATCTGGCCCTGGGTGAGGGCGCCTGTGAGGTTCAGCTGACGCGTCACCTCGACGATCTCAAGGTTGGTGGATTCGAGATCCCGAATCATCAGTGCAGCTTGGCGAGAGGACTGGACCACGATTGTCAGTCCAAGGAAGACGGTGATGGCCGTGGCGGTGGCGAGAGCGCTTTCCCACCCCTCGGTCACCCACGTGCATTGCTGTGGCCCAGCGTTCAAAATGAGCCGATAGGCCGTGAAGCCTAAGAGAGCGGAGATGAGGAGCCATGCGAGGCTGAGAGGCGGACGAGATAGCGCCTGGATGCGACCGAGGAGCCCGAATCCCACGGTGACCGCCAGGAACGCTGTGACCGCAAGAAGGGGAATCCCTACGCAGCCGAGATTGATCTGCGGGAGGAAGAGCAAGATGGCGGCCACCACAGTCAGTGGCGCACTGACCTGCGCAGAGGCGGCAAGCCGGGCACTGTCGCGCCAGGTAGACAGAATCGGCGCAGGTTGTGAATTGATGGGTTCTCTGGACTGACTCATGTCGTGGCTGATGCGCCTCACCATGGACTCGGAGTACGAAGCGAGATTCGCTTGAACCTCACGCAAACGATCGATGTCCGGATCCATTCCGAGAGCGGAAATCTCCTCACGCAAGCGATCGATCTCGGGAGCCACCACGGCAGAGACGGCGGCCTGAAGCTCCGTCGACCTCCGCAGTGCTCGATCTTCTGCCTGAGACCTCAGATCGATTAGTTGTTCACGTTGCTGAGCCAGAACGAGCACTTGGCGGCGCCGGTCAGTCAGGGAGGCGAAGCCGACTGTGGCGATTCCCACCGTAAGGGTGACGAAGAATCCATTCAGTGCCAGATTCGTGTAGTCGATCGCTCGCCCGTCGACGAAGGTGAGCCGAAGGAACCACGCTGTCAGGGAACTGATGACACCACTCGCGAACCACAGGGCGGGTGGTAGCCATGCCGGGAAGGGAGCGTTCCCACGCCTGATGATGGAGACCACAGCGGCGTAGGCGATGAAGCCGACGGCGGGTGCTGCGAGAGAAATTGCGAGCGATGACAGAGCCGATGGCGTTCCGGGCGCTGAAGCCGAGCGCGTGTAGGTGCCAAGGGTGAAGAGAGGAAGGAAAGCTGCATACAGGCCAATGGATAGTGCCCATGGGCTTCTCAGCGCTCGAATGAAGAGCGCACGGTCAGCGAACAGCGACCTGACCCGCCTGCCACATACGAACAGCGCGTACCCGCGAATTGAAGTTCGGATCGGCGTCGATCCCCAAAGCCAACAGGGTCCGCTGCACTGAGGCTTCCGCAGCGCGCAGAGAGGTGCCGCGACGCTCGGCGATTCCGGCGTTGGAGAGTCCCTCTGCCATCAAGCGAAGGATCTCAGCTTGAACGGTGGTCACAATTGCTCGGCCGTGCTCACGGGGAGTGGTCGCGCGTGACGTGTTCAGGTGTGAGATGGACTGTTCGATGGCATCGGAGATGTCCTCCATCGATTCCAGGTTGGCCTTCACGACCATGACTGCTTCAGCGGGTAGTGCCTCCGGTCCACCGACCGCGAGGTGGACTGACTGATGGGCGGTGAGGATGACTAGGCCGACCCATGGGCGCTCCATGGATATGCGTCGAGCGAGATCGACGCCGCTAGGTCCCAGGCCGAGATCCAAATCGGTGACGAGTGCGTGGGGATCGTGGGTATTCAGCGCCTCGAGCGCCTCTGTGGCGGTCGCGACCGCATGAATGGAATATCCAGCAGATTCCAAAAACGCAGATACTGCTGCCCTGGTGAAGTCTTCGTCCTCGACGAGAAGAACTCGACGCGGTGGGTTGGCCGAATCGGCCGTGGAGGTGGGGGAACGCGAAACCACGGCACCTCCTCAGTCGAGTTTCCCTCGAATCCTGTAAACCTATCTGCGAGCCAAGGGAGTGAGGATTTCGCCGTCAAGGGGAGATTCGGTTATCGCACGATACCCCGGTGCCGATCGATTCGGTGAAATCGGGAGGGACCCATCAGGCTAGGACCCGGAGCTTTCGGGGCTTTCGGGAGCTGTCGATGCACAATCCGGCCCCGGTCGAGCGTTCACCGGGGCTCAACACGGAGAATTCCGGGAAACTCATGATGAGGCTCCGTCCACTCGTCCGAATTCCGACTCCCCATTGAGACGTGACTGCAGTATGGCAGCGATCCGTCGTCTCGTCGGCGTCTACGACGCCGATGGTGGACTGCGCGGGGAGATTGCCTACCTCGCTGGCAAGCTCGGTCGCCGCCACTGCTCCCTCTGCGACATCACCCACTCCCCCGTTCGGCGTCGGCGCGAGTGGGACGACTACGTCTCGACCCTTCCCGTCCCCTTCGACCTGGTTCACCGCAATAAGCGATCTGAGGCGATCGCCTCGGCCACCGATGGCCGTGAGGCATGCGTCGTGGCCGAATGCACTGACGGTACCGTCGTCTTCCTGCTGGATAACGACGATCTCCTACGTGCGAGCGATGTCGCGGGCCTGGCACGAGCCGTCGACGACGCGATCGCGTCCGCTGGACTGAGTTGGACCGGCGCTAGCCCTTGACCTTGACCGCGCCGCCGACGTGCTGCTTGGTTCATCCCCCCTCAATCGCGACGACCCGTCATCACCCTCACGGGTTTGCGCGCCCCCGGCACAGGAGCCGCCCGAGTCGTTGCCCGAATCACGGAAACCCTGAGCCGGGTGAACATCCGTTGGTGGGCTAGCGCAAGGAGTCGATCGCTTCCACCAGGGCGTCGGGTGCTTCCCAGTTGACCATGTGTCCCGCTCCTTCGACCCACACCATGGTGGCGCCCTCAATCGAGGTCGAGAGCCGCTCGGATTGCCATGGCGGGGCCGTACTGTCCTTGCGGCCGCAGATCACGATGGTGGGCTTCTTGATCTGATCGAGGCGGTCACCCCGATCCTCATCGCCGAATGCCTGCAGAATGGGTACGAGAGACTTCAGATCCTGGGCCTTGAAGATCTCCACGAACATCGACAGGGCGGCAGGATCGGGATTGTCTCCATAGATGGACTTCGAGAAGGCCTTCGCCACCAGCCCGCTCGACAGCATGCTCTTCAAGATGCCGCTCTTGATCATCGGGATCTGCGCCTTGTTCTGCATCGACCCCTTCGTGATGCTCCCCGAGAAGGTCGCAAAGAGGATCACGGCCTTTACCCGATCAGCAAGGCCTGGGACGTCGAGAAGGCCCGCAATAGCGACGAAGCCACCCATGGAATGCCCGACGAGGATGGCATCGTGGATGTCGAGCTGCTCGAGAATGGCGAGGTAGTCGCCGGCCATCTGCAGGGATCCGACACCGTCAGTCCCGATTGTGGATTTCCCGTGACCTCGCTGGTCGAAGGTGATCACGCGATACCCCTTGGCAACGAGCATCTCGGCGACGACGTTCCACTCGAGCATCGTGAGCCCGAAGCCGTGAGCCAGGAACACCGTCGGGCCAGAACCCGCGACTCTCACCCGCAGGCGAGTGCCATCCGGTCGCTCAACCCACGTCTCGTCACCCACCGGGTCCTTGCGCAGTTCCTCGAGCGTGTACTCGCGTGATGCCATGACAACTCCTCTCAGTTTCGCCCTGGATGAGCGGCGGATGGGCTTGGCGAACTGATCATGCGAATGGCTAGGTCGGCGTTGTGGCGAGCAATGCTCACCTTGTCCGGGTCCACGCCGGGGTCGAACCATCGGATGAGATCGATGCCGAGAGCCAGCAGGGAATGGGTCGTACGATGCAAATCGGCCACCTCGAAGGCTCCCGCTCGAATTCCCGCTTCGAGGGCAGTGCGCATGAGGCGATGGAATTCACGCCGCTGTGCGATCACCACGGCCCGGTGCTCCGGAGTGAGGGCATGCATTTCGTACTGCGTCACACGAGCCGCCTGAATGTTCTCGAGGTGCCAGAGGCTGAACTCCATCACCATCGCGTGGACGCGACCCACCGGATCGCTGTGTGCGTCGTAGACACCCTGGAGGTGCGCGAGGGCGCTGCGCTGGGTTCGTTCACTGATGGCGAAGAGGAGTTCTTCCTTCGAGGAATGGTGCACGTAGACGGCAGCCGGACTGCGGTCTGCCTTCGCCGCAATGTCACGAGTCCGGGTGCCGCCATAACCGTGCTCCGCGAACACCTCGATCGCGGCATCGAAGAGCCGTCGCTGCGCTTTCGTCAGTTCCACCTTCACTCCTCGCCAGGTGACCCCTGCGCGTCACCTAAGCGCATGCTTAGGTCTTCAGGGAGTGTTTTGGTCATGTTGAGAAGCACATGGGCCACTCCAATGGACTCACGTCACAGGAATCACATCGCTCCCCGGGATCGCGGGAGCTAGGAGGGCACGACGACCTGGCGCAGCGCCGCCCCTTCGCGCAAGCGGTCCATGGCGACGTTGATCTCATCGAGGGGGAGCTCGTCGGAGACCAGTCGCTCGACGGGCAGGCGACCTTCGCGCCACATGCGTTCGAACAGCGGGATATCGCGGGCGGGCACGGCGGAGCCGAGATAGCTGCCCACAATGCGACGTCCCTCTGCGACGAGCGCGAGCGGCGAGATGCCAGCGATGGCGCCCGCGGGTGGGAGCCCGACGCTCACGGTCGTGCCCCCCGGCTTCGTGAGCGAGATCGCGGTCTCAAAGGCAGGCACTGCCCCCGCTGCCTCGATCACCAGATCTGCGCCGAGGCCATCGATCTCGTCTGGCGACACCGCGGCATCAGCCCCACAGTTCAGAGCGGCCGCACGCTTGCTCGCGATGGGATCAACCCCCACCACACGCACATCCGCGTGGCCTGAGGCCACGAGCACTGCTGCGAGTCCGACCCCACCAAGGCCCACGACGGCGACTGTGGTTCCGGGCCGTGGGGGTGCGACGTTGACGACAGCTCCGCCTCCCGTCAGGACCGCGCAGCCCAGAAGCGCGGCCACCGCCGGGGGCACGTCAGATCCCACCGGCACCACCGAGCGTTCGTCGACCACCGCGTAGTCGGCAAACACCGAGGCACCCAGATGGTGGTGGATCCGGCCATCGCTCCCACGGAGCCTCGATCCTCCGGAGACGAGCTCACCAGCCGAGTTGGCCGTGCTGCCCGGGATGCACGGGCGGACTCCATCCGTCGCGCACCCGTCGCAATCCCCGCATCGAGGAAGGAACGTGATGGCGACGCGCTGTCCCGCCGCCATGGTGGCGCCGTCGCCGCATGCATCGACGACGCCTGCCCCTTCGTGTCCGAGCAGCATGGGCACCGGCCTTGGCCGGCCCCCATCCACGACCGAGAGGTCCGAATGGCAGACGCCGGCTGCCTCCAGGCGAACCCTCACTTCACCAGGTCCAGGCTCATCGAGATCTAGTTCGCGGATGACCAGGGGCCTGCTGATTGCGTAGGGAGGCTCAGCGCCGACGCGTTCGAGCACCGCCCCGCGAATCCTCATTCGCTGAACTCCGCGATGGATGCCATCGCCGCTTTGAGGGGCTCGGGGATCGCGCACGCAA
>JBEAQC010000071.1:0-3301 GCA_041164085.1 Actinomycetota bacterium | reverse complement strand
GCGTGCCGACGTCGTACACGTCCTCGTCGAGGTAGTTGAACGCCCAGCTCCAGCGGAATCCGACGACGTTGATCGTCTCGCTCTGATCGTCCTCTATCGCCAGCAACTCGGCCTGGTCACGCGCGGTGAAGGCGAACAGTCCGAGGATCATGACGAGCGGCAGGAGCGTGTAGAGGAGCTCGAGCGGCAGGTTGTACTTCGTCTGCTCGGGGACGGCGTTGGAGTTCTTCCGGCGGCGGTAGACGATGGCCGCCCACAGCATGAGGCCCCACGTGATGATGCCGACGGCCCAGGCCGCGATCCAGGTGCCATTCCAGAGGTTCTGGATGATTGGCCCCTCAGCCGTAGCCGGATCGGGCAGGTCGAAGAAGAAGGCCTCATTGGCCGTGCAGCCAGATGCCGTCACGGCCACAAGGCCAAGTGCGGCAGATGTCATCAGAATGCGGCGCCGTCGCTCCACGTCAGCGACACTAGCGCACGAGGGAGCCCCTCACGAGCAGGGGGCGGGTCGGACGCAGGACGGGTAGCGTCACCGCCATGACCGGGCCCCATCCTCCCCCCGGCTTCCTTGACTCAGCCTCCGGCCAGCCACTCAATCCGGCCGCCCTGGAGGCCTGGCAGGTGGCCGCCGAGGCCGGCTGGGCCGATCCGGTCCGCCTCTATCGCGAGGGTCGCCGCGCCGCGCTCCTGGCCGACTCCGCGCGCGAGGCGGTGGGCGCCCGGATCGGGGCCCGACCCGACGAGGTGCACCTCGTGGCCGATGGGTGCCTGCCGGCCCTGCTCCGGGGGTGGCTCGCTCACTCCCCCGGCCGCGTCGTGTGCTCGGCCGTGGAGCACAGCAGCGTCCTGGGCGTGGCCGACGCCGCCCCTCTCGGGGCTTCGATCATCGGGGTCGATCGCGTCGGTCGCATTGATGGGATGGCGTACGACGCAGCACTGCCCGGGGCGAGCATCGCCATCATCCAGAGCGCCAACCACGAGGTGGGCACGCGCCAGCCCGTCGAGGAGATCGCGCGAGCCTGCTCCGCTGTGGGAGTGCCCTTGCTCGTCGATGCCGGGGTGACCATCGGCCGGGAGGCCGTCCCCGAGGGCTGGTCGATGCTCGTAGGCCGAGCGGCCACGTGGGGCGGGCCTCCCGGCGTCGCGCTCGTTGCGATCCGCCGCCACCTTCATGCGCCGCCCTTCGACCTGCCGCGAGCCGGTTTGCCCGCCGCCCTCGCTGCCGCGCGCGGCCTGGAGTGGGCGGATGATCATCGTGACGCTGACGCGCTGCGCGCGCGCATTCTCACCGACCGCATCCGCGCGAGCCTCGCCGCACGCGTGCCGGACATCGCATTGCTGGGCGATGAGGACCGCGTCGGCTATCTCACTGCTCTGTCGTGCCTCTTCGTTGACGGGGAGGCGCTCGTGCTCGGACTCGATCGCGAGGGCTACGCCATCTCGAGCGGCTCATCGTGCGTGTCGGACCTGCGTCGGCCCAGCCACGTGCTCATGGCTATGGGCGCCCTGACCCAGGGCAATGTGCGCGTATCCCTGCCCTTCGGCGTAAGTGACGAGACGATCGAGGGCTTCGTGGAGACATTCCCACGCGTGATCGCCGACGTGCGTGCCATGCTCGACGTCGATGACCTCACGACGAAGGTGACCGATGAGTGATCTGCCCCGCGCGGATGTGCGCCTCAACGAGCGCGGCCACCGCTGCCCCATGCCGGTCGTGTCCGTCGCCCGCGCCGCCAAGGCCGCGCCACCCGGGACTGTCATCGCCGTGACGTGCACCGATCCCGGCGCAGCATCGGACATCCCCGCGTGGTGCGAGATGCGGGGGGTCGACTACCTCGGGTCGCACACTGAGGCGGACGGCGCGATCAGTTACCTCGTGCGGACCCGCTGAGACGTGGCGGCAGTTCGCGGGCGATCGCCAGCAGGCGCAGGTACTCGACGCGAGGAATAGGTACGACGCCGAGCGACTCCAGGTGCGGGGTGGCCCACTGCACGTCGAGGAGGCGACCATCGCCGGCCGCGGTGGCGCCACCGAGCGCATCGACAAGAGCGACGAGCGCGACCTTGGATGTATCGCGGGCGCGGTGGAACATGGATTCGCCGGCGAAGAGTCCACCAATCTCCACGCCATAGAGTCCACCCACGAGCGAGTCGCCTTGCCACACTTCGACCGAGTGAGCGTGCCCGAGCGCGTGCATGCGCGAATAGGCCTCGCGGAAGGCCGGGGTGATCCAGCCGTGTGCACGCCGCTGATCAGCGCAGCCGGCCATCACCTCATCGAACGCGGTATCGATGCTCACGCGATAGCGACGCATCGAGGCCCTGAGCGAGCGCGTCACGCGCATGCCATCGAGTGGGAGTACTCCGCGCGGGTCCGGCGACCACCAGCCGAGCGGCCCATCGCGCCCGATGTCCATGGGAAAAAGGCCGCGGGAGTACGCCGCGAGCAGCGTCGCGGGTGCCAGATCCGCGCCGACCGCGAGTAGTTCCTCCCCTGCCGGCGCCTCGTGGGGGTCCGGCAGGTCCCAGTCGCACTCTGGCAACGGGGGCATCTGCGCTCAGGGCAGCGGGCAGTTGATGTGAGGGCCGATGTCGCTCGCCGCATCGTCGCCGTAGGTCAGCGCGATCCGATCGAGGAAGCGCTGGCGCGCGAGCGAGTACTCCTGAGTCCCGACCGTCTCAATGACATGCGTGGCGAGCATGGAGCCGATCTGAGCGCACCGCTCATCGGTGACACCCCACGCGAGGCCCGCGACGAAGCCCGCGCGGAACGCATCGCCCACGCCGGTCGGATCCAGTACGGCCTCCTCCTGGGGGCAGCCGACCTCCACGGGCGCAAGGCCTCGACGCTCCACGCGTGCACCCTGGTCTCCCAGGGTGGTGATGCGGCACTCGACTCGATCGAGGATCTCCTCGGCAGACCAGCCCGTCTTCTGCTCAGTCAGGGCGGCCTCGTATTCGTTGGTGAAGAGGTACGTCGCCCCATCGATGAGCTGTCGAATCTCCGGGCCATCCATGCGTGCGAGTTGCTGTGACGGATCGGCGGCGAAGGGATAGCCGCGCTGGCGGCACTCGTCGGTGTGACGGAGCATGCCGTCGGGGTCGGTCGGTCCGATGATCACGAGATCTGGCTCACCTACGCGAGCGACGACGGGCTCGAGTTCGATATCGCGTGCCTCGCTCATCGCACCTGGGTAAAAGGACGCGAGTTGATTGGCCTCGACGTCCGTGGTGCAGACGAAGCGCGCCGTATGGTGCACCTCGCTCACACGCACCGAGTCGGTGTCGACTCCGTGGCGCT
>JBEAQC010000070.1:0-11578 GCA_041164085.1 Actinomycetota bacterium | reverse complement strand
GCGTCCTCCACGCCGTAGCTGAGTGTCTCCGAGCGCACGATGTCGACATCCGGATGCGATCCGTTGAGTGCCGTCGTGCAGATCGCGCACACGCCGCATCCGTGATCTGGGCACTGCAGGGCAGCCGCGAAGGCGACAGCGGCCGTCGACCGTCCCGAGCCCGGTGGCCCGGTGATGAGCCAGGCGTGGGTCATGGCATCCGGGTCGGAGGCCGAGTGCGCAAGTTCATCCACGACCGCGTCCTGGCCGATGAGTGCCTCCCAGACACCCGTCACGGGTCACCCACCAGGGCGCTCACCACCGCGGCGATCTCGACGGCGAGGTCCTCCGCAGGGCGCGATCCGTCGAGCACGAGGTAGCGATCCGGCGTCCGGGCAGCAATGTCGAGGAAGGCCTGGCGCACGCGCTCGTGCCACTCGACCGGCTCTGCCTCGAGGTGATCCGGACCGACGACGCGGGCGAGTCCGAGAGCGGGATCCACGTCGAGCACGATCGTGAGGTCCGGCACGAGGCCGCCGGTCGCCCAGAGGCTGAGATCGGCCACGCGCTCGGCACCCAGGGCCCGCGCCACACCCTGATAGGCGACAGAGGAGTCGAGGTAGCGATCGGAGATCACGATCTCACCCGCGTCGAGGGCGGGTCGGATCACGCGCGCGGCGTGGTCGCCTCGCGCGGCGGCGAAGAGCAGTGCCTCAGCACGATCGTCGAGACCGGCGTTGTCTGGATCGAGCAGGATTGCGCGCACGGCCTCAGCCGCGGGAGTGCCTCCCGGCTCGCGGGTACGCCGGACCCGATGCCCGCGCGCCTCGAGGTAGTCCGCGAGCGCGCGAGACTGGGTGGACTTGCCCGCACCCTCGCCGCCCTCGAAGACGATGAAGCGGGCAGCGGTCACGACCGGAAGCCTACGCGTCGATCGGCTGTGCCATGAGCGCCGCCGTGGTGAGGTCGGGCTTCTTTGCCGCGGCCTTCTTGGCGGGCGCCTTCTTCGCCGCGGCCTTCTTCGCCGCGGTCTTCTTTGCCGGAGCCTTCTTGGCGGCTGCCTTCTTTGCGGGTGCCTTCTTGGCCGCCTTCTTCGCTGTCCGCTTCACGGGTCCACGGGCACGACGGTCGGCGAGCAGCTCGAAGGCGCGGCCGGGATCAAGGGTCTCCACGTCGTCATCGCGTCGCAGGGATGCGTTGGTCTCGCCGTCGGTGACATACGGACCGAAGCGGCCCTCTTTGAGCACCACCGGCCGGCCAGAGACCGGGTCGTCGCCAAGCTCCTTCAGCGGCGGCGCGGACGCGGCTCCGCGACGCTGCTTGGGCTGGGCGTAGAGCGCGAGTGCCTCGTCGAGGGTGACGGTGAAGATCGACTCCTCGGTGGGAAGCGAGCGTGAGTCCTTGCCCTTCATCAGATAGGGGCCGTAGCGACCATTCTGCGCGATGATCTCCACACCGTCGCCAGGGTCGACGCCGACGACGCGCGGCAGGGAGATGAGACGCAGGGCGTCCTCCAGTGTGACGGTGTCAAGAGACATCGACTTGAGCAGCGATCCGGTGCGCGGCTTCGCCGACTTGGGTGAATCCTCAGGCAGAACCTCGGAGACATAGGGGCCGTAGCGACCGGCGCGGGCGATGATGGCAAGGCCCGTCTCAGGATCGACGCCCAGCTCGCGCTCGCCGGATGGCTGCGCCAGCAGTTCCTCGGCCTTCTCCGCGGTGAGCTCGTCGGGGGCGAGATCCTCCGGGATCGAGGCGCGCTCCTCGCCGCGCTCGACGAAAGCGCCGTAGCGACCGACACGCACGACAGCATCCGTGCCCTCGATCGGGAAGGTCGACAGCATGCGCGCATCGATGGCGCCAAGATCGGTGGTCAGGTCGAGCACCCCGCGGAAGGGACCGGTGTCGGTGTCACCTCCGCGCCAGAAGGTCTCCAACTGCGCGCCGCGCTCCGAGTCGCCGTTGGCGATGGCATCGAGATACTCCTCCATGCGCGCGGTGAAGCGGTAGTCGACGAGCTCGCTGAAGTGCTCCTCGAGCAGTCGGATCACGGCGAAGGCGAGGAAGGACGGGATGAGTGCCGAGCCCTTCTTCCAGACGTAGCCACGATCGACGATCGTGCCCATGATGGCGGCGTACGTCGACGGGCGTCCGATGCCGAGCTCCTCGAGCTTGGCAGTGAGCGAGGCCTCGGTGAAGCGCGCCGGAGGGTTGGTCGAGTGACCGTCGGCGGTCATATCCGTCGCCGTGACCGACTGGCCCTCGCGCAGGACGGGCAGCACGCGCTCGGACTCGTCGTCGGAATCCTCCTCGCGGGTGTCCTCGTAGGCGGCCTTGAAGCCGGCGAAGAGAGTCACGGTGCCGGAGGCGGTGAACTCCACGTCGCGGCCGTCGCGGGCGAGCGCGCCGATCGTGACCGTGGTGGTGGCGACTCGCGCATCGGCCATCTGCGAGGCAAGGGTGCGCTTCCAGATGAGGTCGTAGAGCGCGAACTCATCACCGCTCAATTCGCGCTGAACCTCGCCTGGGGTGCGGAAGGTGTCGCCTGACGGCCGGATCGCCTCGTGAGCCTCCTGGGCATTCTTGACCTTGCGGTCGTAGCGACGGGGAGCCTCGGCAACATGGTCGTGCCCATAGAGCTGCGCGGCCTGCGAGCGAGCCGCAGCGACCGCCTGCTCCGACAGGGTCGTGGAGTCGGTGCGCATGTACGTGATGTAGCCGCGTTCGTAGAGTCCCTGAGCCACCCGCATGGTGCGCTGCGCATTCCAACGGAAGCGGCGCGAGGCCTCCTGCTGCAGGGTCGATGTCATGAAGGGCGCCTTGGGGCTGCGCTTGCCGGGCTTCTCGACTACTGAGCGGACGGTGTAGTCGACACCGTCCAGGGCCTCGGCCAGCGAGCGCGTGCCGACCTCGTCGAGGACGATGCAGTCGCGACCGGTGAGCTGACCGCGATCGTCGAAGTCACGGCCGGTGGCCAGGCGCTTGCCCTCCACGGAGTTGAGCCGCGCCGCGAAGGAGCCCGGATCGAAGGTCGCGGTGAGGTCCCAGTAGGAGGCCGACACGAAGGCGATCCGCTCGCGCTCGCGATCGACGACGAGACGCACGGCGACGGACTGCACACGTCCCGCTGAGCGCGCATCGCGACCGATCTTCTTCCACAACACTTCGGAGACGGGGTAGCCGTAGAGACGGTCCACGATGCGCCGCGTCTCCTGCGCGTCAACGAGTCGCATGTCGAGTTCGCGGGTCTGCTCCAGCGCATCCGAGATCGCGTGCTCGGTGATCTCGTGGAAGACCATGCGTCGCACGGGGACCTTCGGCTTGAGCACCTCGAGCAGATGCCACGCGATGGCCTCACCCTCGCGGTCCTCGTCCGTCGCGAGGAGAAGTTCGCTCGCACCAGCGAGCTCCTTCTTGAGCTCGGCGATCGTCGCCTTCTTATTGGCGTGGACGACGTAGAACGGCGTGAAGCCCTCGTCGGTGTTGACGGCGTACTTCGCCCACGGCTGCTTGCGCTGGGACTCCGGAAGTTCGGAGGCCTTGCTCGCCAAGTCCCGCACATGGCCGACGGACGCCTTGACGCGGAAATCGCGGCCGCCGCCCCCGTTGAGGTAGCCCTCGATCGTCTTCGCCTTCGCCGGTGACTCGACGATGACGAGCACGCGCTCCGCAGCCACGTCCACTCCTGTCCTTCCACCCCGCGGTCGGGGGTGGGCCGTCTCGGAGTTTGCGCAGCCCGGGGGTGCCGCTGTCAAATGACCGAGGGTTATCCGCCGGGTCACCCCCTATGGGGGTGAGCACCGGTGGAGGCGTTCTGCTATGCGGGAAGCCTAGGCGGCCGGGGTGCTGATCTGCTCCTCGCCCACCGCGATCGGGCGACGCTTGGAGACCACCACGGCGACCACGATGATGAGCACGGCCCCGATGGCGATCGCCCAGCGCAGGACTGTGTTGGCGCCCTCGCCGATGCTCAAGGCGACCACGGCGGGCGCGATGAGCAGCGCGACGAGGTTCATCACCTTGATCAGCGGGTTGATGGCCGGGCCGGCGGTGTCCTTGAAGGGATCGCCCACCGTGTCGCCGATGACCGTGGCCGCGTGCGCCTCGGAGCCCTTGCCACCGAAGTGGCCGTCCTCGACGTACTTCTTCGCGTTGTCCCAGGCGCCACCGGAGTTGGACAGGAAGACAGCCATGAGAACGCCCGTCGCAATGGTGCCGGCGAGGTAGGCGCCGAGCGCACC
Organism: Actinomycetota bacterium; assembly: GCA_041164085.1. GTDB lineage: Bacteria > Actinomycetota > Actinomycetes > S36-B12 > S36-B12 > Mxb001. Next base: position 7,358 of record JBEAQC010000070.1, on the reverse strand, counting down.
GACGCCTAGGCCGAAGCCGACGGCGATCGGAGCGAGCACGGCCAGCAGACCGGGTGTGATCAGCTCGCGCAGCGAATCTCGCGTGACGATGTCAACGACCTTGCCGTACTCCGGCTTCTCCGTGCCCTCCATGATGCCCGGGTGCTCGCGGAACTGACGGCGCACCTCGAAGATCACCGCGCCCGCAGCGCGCGAGACTGCGTTGATCGCGAGGCCGGAGAAGAAGAACACGACCGAAGCGCCGATGATGAGGCCGACGAGGTTGGCCGGGTTGGCCACGTCGAGCACACCGGAATACTGCAGCAGGTCGGAGATGCTGCGGATCGACTCGCCCGCGGCGTCACCCGCCTGCGCGGTGGCGCCCACGACGGCGTCACGGAAGGCGCCGAAGAGCGCCGTGGCCGCGAGCACGGCGGTAGCGATCGCGATGCCCTTGGTGATGGCCTTGGTGGAGTTGCCGACGGCATCGAGTCGCGTGAGGACCGCGGCACCCTCTCCCTCGACATCACCGGACATCTCAGCGATCCCCTGGGCGTTGTCGGAGACCGGCCCGAAGGTGTCCATCGACACGATGACACCGACCGTGGTGAGCAGGCCGGTGCCGGCCAGCGCGATGGCGAAGAGGCCGAGGATCACGACGCCGCCACCGAGCAGGTAGGCGCCGTACACCGCGGCACCGATGACCAGGGCGGAGTACACCGCGGACTCCAGCCCGAGGGAGATGCCGGAGAGGATGACGGTGGCCGGTCCGGTGAGCGAGCTCTTGGCGACATCGTCGACCGGACGGCGGTTGGTCTCAGTGAAGTACGCCGTCAGCTGCTGGATCACGGCCGCGAGGATGATCCCGATGAAGACCGAGCCGATGACGTAGAAGCGCGGGTCGATCGGATCGCCGTCACCGATCGTCTCGGCCGCGAGGCCGCCGAGCGAGGTGATCTCGGCCCACGAGGCCGGAACGAAGGCGAAGATCGCAGCCACGACGAGGACGGCGGATATCACCGCGGAGATGAAGAAGCCTCGGTTGATCGCGCTCATGCCGGAGCGGTCGCTCGGGCGCGGGGAGACGGCGAAGATGCCGATGACCGCCGTGACGACGCCGATCGCCGGAATCACCAGCGGGAGCACGAGGCCGAGTTCGCCGAAGGCCGCCTTGCCGAGGATGAGGGCCGCGACCAGCGTCACGGCGTAGGACTCGAAGAGGTCAGCAGCCATGCCCGCGCAGTCACCCACGTTGTCACCGACGTTGTCTGCGATCGTGGCGGCATTGCGGGGATCGTCCTCGGGGATGCCCTGCTCGACCTTGCCGACGAGGTCGGCGCCGACGTCCGCAGCCTTGGTGAAGATGCCGCCGCCGACGCGCATGAACATCGCAAGGAGAGCCGCGCCGAAGCCGAAGCCTTCGAGGACCTTGGGGGCCTCACCCTTGTAGACGAGGACGACGATAGCCGCGCCGAGCAGGCCGAGGCCGACCGTGAACATACCCGCGACACCACCGGTGCGGAAAGCGATGCGCATGGCCTTCTGCTCACCCGAGTCGTTAGCGGCAGCTGCGACACGGACGTTGCCACGCACGGCGAGCCACATGCCCATGTACCCCGTGATCGCTGAGAAAAGCGCACCCACGAGGAAGAAGATGGATCGTCCGATGCGCTCGCTCGTCGTCTCTGCCGGAAGGAGGAACAGGACGAAGAACACGATGACCGCGAAGATCCCCAGCGTCTTGAACTGGCGATTGAGGTACGCGGCCGCGCCCTCCTGGACCGCCGCGGCGATCTCCTTCATGCGGGACGTGCCCTCGCTCGCAGAGAGCACCTCGCGCACGAGCACGAAGGCGACGAGCAGGGCGAGAACGGCGATGACGGCGACGACGACGACCGTGATGAAGTTGGTGCCGGTCAGGTCGATCGCTGCGGCAGCGGTGGTCATGTGACTCCCTGGTGGACGCGTCCGGGTGGTGGTGACCCCCGGGGTATCAGGAACGGCCCGTGTAACGGGCCGAAACTGCGCGGAATCTTACGCATGCGCACGGCACGCCCCCCGCGGACCCCTCCGCTCGGGCCCCGTGGGCCATGTCCGGGCCTGGTGGTGTGATGACCCGGTGACCGAGACGGCGCCTGCGGGCCTGGGCAGCCTGTCCGGCCGCTCTGGCGGCCGGCGGGTGGTGCGGCACCTCCCGGCCAGGCCCGGCCAGCGCGGCACCTGGCCCGAAGGCACTCCCGGCGCACTCATCGATCGGCTCGCCGACCGCGGCATCGAAGCGCCGTGGGCACACCAGGCCGAAGCCGCCGCCGCGGCCTCGCGCGGCGAGCACGTTGCCATCGCCACCGGCACGTCTTCGGGCAAGACCCTGGCCATGTGGCTGCCGAGCCTGACCGCCCTGCTTCGCGATGACCGAGCCTGCGCCCTCTATCTCTCGCCAACCAAGGCCCTCGCGCACGACCAACTCGCCGCCCTCGAGGCACTCAACGTCCCCGGCGTGCGTGCAGCGACGTACGACGGGGACACGCCTGCGGACGAGCGAGCATGGGTGCGCGCGCACGCCAACTTCATCCTCACCAATCCCGACCTGGTCCACCGGTCACTGCTTCCGCGCGCATCCGCATGGTCGCGAGTGCTGCGCCATCTGGACTTCATTCTCGTCGACGAAGCGCATCACTACCGAGGCGTCTTCGGCTCGCACGTCGCCATGGTGATCCGCCGGCTGCGCCGCCTCGCCGCCCTCCACGGCAGCAGTCCGACCGTCATCTGCGCCTCGGCGACCATGGCGTCCCCCGGTGCGGCGGCCTCGCGGCTGATCGGTGCCCCCGTGACCCCCATCGAGGTCGATGCATCCGCCCACGCGGCTGTCACCGCCGTCATCTGGGAGCCCCCCGAGGCTGTCGTGCCCGGCGCGTCGGCGGAGCCGCCGCTGTCGGGCTGGATCGCACATCCGGACAGCCCAGCCCCCCGACGTTCGGCTCTGGTCGAGACATCCGAATTGCTCACCGATCTCACGTGCGAAGGCCGGCGCACCCTCGCCTTTGTTCGCTCGCGTCGGGGCGCTGAGGTGGTCGCGCAGCGCACTCGCGACGCGCTCCAGGAGGTCAGTCCTGATATCGCCGAGTCGGTGGCCGCCTATCGCGGTGGCTATCTCGCTGAAGAGCGGCGCGCCCTCGAGTCCGATCTACGCGACGGGCGCTTGCTCGGTGTCGCCACGACCAACGCACTCGAACTCGGCATCGACATCAGCGGCCTGGACGCGGTGATCGTTTCCGGCTGGCCCGGCACGCGCGCGTCGCTGTGGCAGCAATGGGGGCGGGCAGGGCGCGGAGACGACGAGGCACTCGCGGTGCTGGTCGTGCGCGAGGACCCACTCGATAGATATGTGCTCGACCATCCGGGGGTCGTCTTCGATCAGCCCGTCGAGTCCGTCGTGCTCGACCCCGACAACCCCCATGTGCTGGGTCCGCACCTGGCTGCCGCAGCCGCTGAGCAGCCACTCACCGACGACGACGCCATCACGTGGTTCGGGCCCACGGCGCCGGGTCGCCTTGCTGAACTTGCCGAGCAGGGGCTGCTCAAGCATCGACGCACGGGCTACTACTGGACCCATCGCGAATCCGCGGCCGCCCGCATCGACCTGCGCGGTGACGCTGCACCGCCGGTGCGGCTGGTGGAGGAGGGCACGGGCCGACTCCTGGGCACCGTTGACGCATCGCGAGCGCCCGCCACCGTGCATGCTGGGGCCGTCTACCTCCACCAGGGCGTCAGCCATGTGGTGACGACCCTGGACCTCGACGAGTCCGTCGCGCTCGTGCGGGTCGAGGACGTGGACCACACCACGACAGCCGAGGAGATAGCGGACTACCGCATCCTGTCGACCGACCGGTCCGTGTCGTGGGGCACGGCTGACGTCGCCCTCGGCGAGGTGGAGGTGACGAGCCAGGTCGTGGGCTACGTCCGCAGGCGCGTCGGCAGTGGAGAAATTCTCGGTCGGGAGCCACTCGACATGCCGGAGAGGACCCTGCGCACCCGCGGCACATGGTGGACAGTGAGCGACGCGGTCGTCTCGCAACTCGCGCAGTCGGGCGTCGACATTGCCGGAGCAGCGCACGCCGCCGAGCACGCGGCGATCGGGCTCATGCCGCTCATCGCGACGTGCGACCGATGGGACATCGGCGGCGTCTCGACCGAGCTCCATCCGGACACCCAGCGCTGCACCGTCGTCGTCTACGACGGGCACCCAGGCGGGGCCGGCTTCGCGGATCGTGGCTTCGAAGCGGCGGCGCAATGGTGGCGTGCGACGAGGGATCTCATCGCCGCCTGCGAATGCGATGCCGGCTGCCCCTCCTGCGTGCAATCACCGAAATGCGGCAATGGCAACAACCCCCTGGACAAGACCGGGGCCGTGCTACTCCTCGACGCACTGCTCACTCAAATGCCGCCGGTGATGCCGAGCCCGCCCGAGAACTCCTCGCGATAGCGGGTGCCTCATGACCGGTCCAGGTGGCGACGCGCACGAGCATCGGGGGCGCCGGCATCGCCACGGTGACCACGGCATCGCCGGCTTGCTCGAAGCAGGACACGCTCACGGCGCCGTGAGCGAGCGCGACACGTTGAGCCGCGGCGCATCCGTGCGAGGCCGCCGCCAAGGCCGCCAGGTCTGCGGCCACGGATGCTCGCTGATGGGCGACATGGATGGAGACGAGGGCACTCACCACGATCCCCGACGAGAGCACGACGACACCGAGAATCACGCCGAGCACCGTCCCCACGCCGCGATCGTCGTGAACGCGTCTCTTCGCTACCACTCCGTACCGTCGACCTCGGTCACGATCCATTCCGGCATGGCGTGTGCGCGTGCCGACACGGTCAGTCCCCAGTCGATGAAGCCCACGAGCGGAGGCGTGACCTCCTCGCTGGCCTCCGCGTGGATCAGGCCGTCACGCTCGATGACAGTCATGGTCACGCCGGTGGGAGCATCGACGCTCGTAACACCACGTGCCGCCTGACGGGCTGCCGTCTGGGCGACATCGAGGAGGCGGACGTAGGTCGCCCCCAGGGTTGTCACCCAGACGAGCAGCACCGTGACGGCCAGGAGCACCGGGATGACCAGCGCTGCCTCCACGACGACACTTCCCCGATCGGAGCGCCGGCGAAGGAGAGGGTGGATATCCGGGTGCATGGCGACTAGCCGAAGATCGATGTGACGGCCCGAGAGAGCAGGCCCCACACGAGGTTGCGTGCCTCCTCGGACATGAGCAGGCGGATCAGCAGGCCACCGAAGCCCGCCGCGGCCACGGTGCCGACGGCGTACTCCACGGTGGTCATTCCTGCGTCCTCGCGCTGCACTCGCGCGACCACTCGGCGAATGGTCCGATGACGGGTGATTGCGGACATGTTGCCTCCAACGTTGCCGGCAGGACGGCCGGTGCGTGCGAATCGTCGACTCGCGCCGCCACGGTGAGCCCGCGGGCATTGCCTGGAGTCAGGTCGATGCCGACCTGTGGACGACCGGACACGCGCGGCATTGGGGATGACTCGCGACGTACGCTGATGCAGTGATGCGGGGTGGTCGATTCGCGCTCGTGGCGGCGATCGCCATCGCCGTGTTCCCCACGACGATCGCGCACGCTTCCGTCTCGGAGCTCTGCCGCTTCGACACCGAGAAGTTGCCTGAGATCAGTGGCTTGGCGACGTCCGCCCTACACGACCGCATCGTGTGGGCGCACAACGACTCCGGCGGAGGCCCCCGGGTCTACGCACTCGACATGGACACCTGCGAGATCCGGGCCACGCTCAAGATTCGCGGGGTGGATGCCCTAGATCCCGAGGCAATCGCACTCGGCACGGGCAGTGCCGGAGCGCCCGTGCTGTGGTGGGGCGACATCGGCGACAACACGGCGAGCAGGAGCTACGTCGAGATCTACGAGATCACTGAGCCGAGCACGCTGTCCGACGCCACGGTGACTCCCACCATCCATCGCGTGCGCCTGCCCGAGGCCTCCGATGCCGAAGCGCTCGTCGCGGACGGCGACCGACTCTGGGTCATCGGCAAGGGGCTGATCAGCGGCACCGTATGGCGCCTGCCGGCTCCCCTGCCGATCGATGGTCTGGCTCGGGCACGGGCGGTGGGGACCGAGGACGGGCTCGTCACCGACGCAGCCATGCGGCCGGGCGGCGGCTACGCGGTTCGCGACTACTCCGAGGTGCGGATCTACTCCGGTCGGCCGCCCGGCACTCTCGTCGAGCGCATGCCGTTGCCGGAGCAGATCCAAGGTGAAGCCCTGACCTGGACCAGCGACGGCACGGCGCTCCTCGTCGCCAGCGAGGGCGACGACAGGCTTCTCCTGGTGCCCGTGGCATCCGCCCCGCAGGCACCGTCCAGTGCCACGGAGTCGGAGCCAACCCCGGCAACGGCCAGCGAGGACGTCGCATTCGCGCCCGCGACGTCCACCCCCGAGGCGGCGACCGGCGCATCGCCGATAGCGAATGCCCTCGAGCCCGCCGATCGCGTGGGCAGTCTTGCTGTCGTCGCACTCGCTGTGGGCGCTGCCGTCTTCGCGGTGTCCGTGCTCGCGGTCGCACTCCTTGCCCGCCTGCGTTCCCGGCGCAGCCCGACAGGGGTGGATTAGCCGCCCCGCCGGGCCTGGTCGGCCATCACTGCAGGAGCGGGAGCGCCAGGCTCGCGACAACGGGGACGATCCCGACGAGGATGAAGGCAGGCAGGAAGCACGCGACAAGGGGCGCGACCGATCGCACCCCGGCGGCACGTGCGGCCGCCGCAGCACGAGCCCGCATCGCATCGCGTTGGTCGTCCGCCACAGCGGTGAGCAACGCGGCCAGGGGTGCACCGGTCTCCGCGGACCGCGAGACAGCGCGGGCAATGGGGCGCAGGGTTGCCTCCGACGCGAGGGTCGACCACGCGTTGACGGGGTCGGCGCCCAGGTCGAGGGCCCCCGTGAGGCGACGTAGGGGTGTGGCGATCGGATCCCCGATGGCTTGTGCGACGGCTCGGGTCGCCTCCACCGGGGTCGCGCCTGCCGCGAGGCACGCAGCGAGCAGATCCGCGGTCGCCGGCATCTGACGCTCGAGGTCGATGCGACGCTGTCGCTGCGAGCGAGATTCCAGGACCGAAAGAAGACGTGGTCCCCACAGCGCGGTCACGCCTCCCACCACCACGCCGGCGACGCCGCCGATGACGAAGACGAGCAGCACGCCCGTCGCGACGCACGCGATGCGCATGAGTAGTGGCCCCGCGGGTCGGCCAAGCCGCCCCTGTCGGGCTGGCACGGCGGGTCGCGCTGAGGTGAGGCGTGCACCACGTCGGGAGGCCTGACCCGAGGGAGATATCGCGAAGGCGACCGCCCACGCGGCAA
>JBEAQC010000069.1:0-4787 GCA_041164085.1 Actinomycetota bacterium | reverse complement strand
GGTAGCTGCCCCTGTCACGGTCGTCATCGCCTCTTGGACCCGACGAACCCGGGTGAATGGGGTGTACGTTCCGCACATGACAACTGTGGTCTCGGTTCACTCGTTTAGAGGCGGGACCGGTAAGAGCAACACGACGTCTAACGTCGCCGCGAATCTGGCTGCTTTGGGCCACCGGGTCGGTGTCATCGACTGCGATATTCAAAGTCCTGGGATCCATGTCCTCTTCGGCTTCGACGAGACCTTGGATCGCACGCTCAATGACTATCTGTGGGGGACTCGTCCTATCCGGGACGTCGCTCACGACATCACCGATCGCGTGTCGATGTCGACGGCGGTGTCACCCGGCGGATCCCTTCATCTCGTCCCCTCGAGTATGAAACCCGGGGACATCGCAAGGATCCTGCGCGATGGGTACGACGTAGAGTCCCTGAGTGACGGGATGCGCCAGCTCGCACGGGACCTGGATTTGGACTTCCTTTTCATTGACACTCATCCCGGCCTCAACGAGGAGACCCTCCTTTCCATCACCCTGAGCGACGTATTGCTGCTCATCCTGCGACCGGACCGCCAGGACTATCAGGGGACCGCCGTGACAGTCGATGTCGCTCGCCGACTCGAGGTGCCGTCGCTGTTCCTCGTCGCGAACAAGGTGCCCTCGGGGCTGACCGACCTCCGCGAGCAGTTGGACGATGCCTACGGGGCCGAGACCATTGCCGTCCTACCGCTTTCCGAAGAGGTGGTCGTCAACGCGTCAGGTGGCCTCTTCTCACTCCTCCAACCTGAACATCCATGGTCGCAGCAGGTGCGCGGCATCGCAGATCGTCTTCATGCGGGAACGCCCTCATGAGTGACACGGTGATGACGATGTCCTTGTCTCACGTATCCACTCTCGACGTTGCCGCCCGAGCGGTTGCTGATACTGCCGGACGTTTCGGCCTTGAGGCGATCGAATGCACGCAGCTGGCCTCGCTCCTGAGTGAGGCACTGGCGACAGTGATCGCCGACTCATTCGACGGGTCAGACGCGATCGACGTGGATGTCTCCGTGGGATACGAACCCGGCCGAGTGACCATCGTTCTCAAGCAGCGTGGAGCGCCTTCCACGTATCTCAATGGCGAATTGCCAGTGAGATTGGAAACTCTGCTCGCACTTGGCTACGCCGAATCGATGGAGTTCGTCAGTGACGGCGTAAGAGGCAGTGAGCTAAGGGTCGGTCGCTCGGTGAACACGGGCAACCTTGTTGATGATCCAGAATTCGTCGCGGCGGTCGAAGCCGAGGGCAACGACAACGAATCGGTGGATATCGACAGCATCGTCATCCGACCAATCAGCAGCGATGACGCCGTTGAAGTCGCGCGTCTGTACTTCCGCACGTACGGCTACACCAAGATCGGCATGTCCTGGCTCTATGAGCCGGATGTCTTCCGGCACAAGATCGAGACGCACATCCACGAAGGCATGGTTGCTGTCCTGCCTTCCGGGCGCATCGTGGGTCATACCGGGCTGCTGCGGTCCACTCCGGATTCGCCGACGGCGTCGGGCGGCCCGGCTGCCGTCGACCCGGCCTTCCGGCAGCGCGGGATCGTGAACCGCCTCGATGAGGCCTTCATGCCGCAAATACTCGCTCTGGGGATGCGCGGAATTTACGTCGAGGGAGTTACCGCGCATCCGGCCAGTCAAGCCGGTGCGCTCAGGGTCGGGTTGCACGAGACCGGGCTTGTGCTCGGTCGACAACCGTCGGACGTGGAGTTCATCGGGTTCGATGGGCCCAAAGGCTTCCGCCGCGCAGTCATGATTCTGTACCGGCCGCTCATGGCACCGGTCGAGCAAGCGGTGCACGTGCCTGCTCGCTACCGCGACATCCTTGAGCGCATCTACGAGGTCGTTGGCCTGCCTCGCCAGATCCACTCCGAGGCAGGTCGACCACCGGCCGATTTGCCACCGAAGTCGCAATTCGTCACCGAGTTGCTGTCCGCGACCAAGCACGCACAAATTCGAGTCGCGGAGTACGGACAGGACTTCGTGGAAGCTCTCCAAGGGCTGATCCGCCGTTTCGAGACAGAGCGATTCGAGGTGATCACGGTCCACCTGCCGCTCATGGACCCGCTGACCGCCTACTTCGGCTCGGGTCTGGGCGAACTGGGACTGTCCTTCAACGCTCTCTTCCCGCAACAGGATCCTGGTGACGAACTTGTCCTGGGAGTGAACCTGAGCGAGCAAGACCCCGAGACGATTGTCGTCGCCTCGGAGTTCGGCAGGGAGTTGCTCGACTACGTGATCGCGGACCGCGATCGGGTCATGGGCGCCCTTCAGTCGCGGGCTCGATCACGAGCCTCCATGGCTCGCATACTCGACGCTCTGTGAAACGGGGAGGGCTAAGACCCGGTCAGGCGCGGCCTGCCGGGAGGAATGTCGACAGGGGATCCAAGAGTGTGCGTGCCCGATCGGCACGTTGCCGGAGGTCACTGGTGCCCGGATCGAAGGTCGCGGCGCTCATCGACATGAATGCCCGGTCGAGTTCCTCGGCCATGAGTGCCTCTGCGTCAAGGTCGGCGAACTCCGCTATGGCGCTCAGTGTCGCCCGCGTCTCGCTCGTCAGCCGTTCGTAGGTCGTCACGAAGGCCCTCCCTTGCTCGATGAGTGGCACACCGTGCTCGATGATGGGAGTGAGGGCCGCAGACCATTGCGCAGCGGCCACTTCTTCAATGGGCGCGTTCACGAGCGACTCCCAACCCGGGAAGAGGTTGAAGTTCCACCATCGCTTTCCCCAGGGAGCAAGATCGCTGTAACCGGCGATGTTCAGTGGAGTGTCAAGGCGATACGTGAAGAACCAGGTGGGATGTCGCCAGCCGGCCATGAGACTGCGAATGGCGTCCTCCGGATCACGCACGACGAAGATGAACTGCGCGTCAGGGAACGCCGCCGACAGCTCCGGTATCCGCCAGCAGTGACCGGTGTCCTTGTCGACCAGCCGTACCGGACCGTCTGTGTCCGCGGCCCACTCGGGATCAAGGGGCGGCAGCGTGAAGGGCGCGGTCTCGCTCTGCACTGAGCCCGCGAAGGGGCCCGCAGCCTTGGTGCCAAGTTCCTCAGCAAGTTCATGCGGGAGGTCGAGGTATTGGGCAGGGACACCCTGGCTGGCACAGCGATCCGCCCATCGTCGCTGCTCGTCCTCGCCCCAGGCTCGCTCCCCCCGATACGCCTCTGCCACGTACTCGGCCGCGACGGCGTCAGCACCGGGAAACGATCCGGTCACCTCCTGCCCACCGAGGCGGTGCCAGAGGAACCTGCTTTCGCGCCCCAGTGTGAAGACGCTGGGGTCGCGAGACAGCACATTTTGAAGCAAGGTCGTGCCTGAACGCGGTGACCCCACAATGAAGATGGGGCGCTCCAGCCGTTCACGAGCGTCAGTCATCGCGATCCCGAAGTTCACGGGACCGAGACTTGAGCCGTTGAAAGTAGTCGCTCTCAGTGATCTCCTGGACTTCCGCAGCCACCTTGGTCCGATCGATCTGCACGGACAGTTGTTGGACCTGCTCTCGCAGGCGACGTTCGCGCGCCGCGATTTCGATGCCCATCGTCCGGAAGGTGCGAGCGAGATCGCCGAGTTCATCCGTCCGTCGAGCGGCGCTGTCCAAGGTCGTCGGATCGAAGGTGCCGTCCGCCAGTGAGGTGGCCGCACGCGCGACCGCGTCGACCGGTTTGGTGATGCGGCGGCTCAGCAGCACCCCGATGATCAGTCCGACGAGAACCACGAGGACCGCGATGAGGGCCATCTGAATAGCAAGCGCGCGGGCGGGCGCCGCCAACTCTTCTTGGTTCACCGCGGAGACGAGTATCCAGTCCAAGTCGCCACCGGTTGTTGACGTTTGTATACGCCAGGCGCCATCACCATCAGGGTTCCAGGGAGCCTGAATCGTCGCCGTGAGCTCGACCCCTGCTTCGGTCGGTGCGGCGGCGAGGATCGAGGCGATCGCCTCCTGTCCTGCGGCCGTCTGCGCCGCGGCAGACACCGCAGGTGATCCACTCGCGACAACATCGCCGGTACGGTCGAGAATGAGGAAGAAGCCATCCCCAGCAAAGGAGAGGTCTGCAAACGTCTGTTGCAACTCAGATTCGACGGCCGTGAGGCGCTTCTGAACTTCGGCGTCCACATCATCTACGTAGACGCCGGTCCCGACGAGCCAATCCCATGGTTCGTAGAGGAACAAGTAGCCGATTTTTGGTGAGGGCACCGCTCCCTCCAGCCTCTCCCAGCGATAGTCCAGGTAGCCGCTGCCTTGCGTCAGCACAAGTTCACGTGCCTCGCGCAGCAGGTACCGCCCGTCGGCATCCTGCATGTCGGTGAGGTTGCGTCCCTGAATGCGGTCGTCGGGGTGGCCGATTGCGTTGAGATCGAGATCGTAGACAAAGAAATAGTCGTCGTTCCCAAATCGCATGCTCTTCACCATGTCCAAGGAGCGGGCCTGCGCCTGCGCGGTGGTGAGTTCACCGCTCTGGGCGGCTGCGGCGAACTCATCGAGGGAGGCCACGATGGGGGCGGCGATGTCCTGCAAACTCTGCTTGCGGCTCTCCAGGGTCTGCGTCCGGTAGGACACGATGTCGTTGTACTCGGTTTGCACGAGGGCGCTGATGGCGGCGTTCACATTGCTGACTTCTTGCTCGGACTGGTCAGTGAGCGAGCTCGTCACCGCGTTCACAGCCACGGCGGTGTAGACGAGGCCGGAGAGGGAGAGAACGAGCGCGATGGTCAAGGGAACGCGCTGGCTGAAGGTCAATCGGAAGCG
>JBEAQC010000068.1:0-13296 GCA_041164085.1 Actinomycetota bacterium | reverse complement strand
CGCGCCGCGGCGACGGGATCGCCGTACGAGGTCTCGGTGCCGGCTTCGCCCTGCACCAGCCGCACGGCGGTGCCGTCGGCGATGTCGACAGCGGGAAGGAGTTCGAATCGGGTGCCTGGGGACATGGCCGGCAGCCTACGCCAGTGCGCGGGGCGGCCCGGCCGCTAGACGCGACCGAAGGAGAGGACCCAGATCACGGGCGCGGCGAGCAGGGCGAGCACGAGCACGACGAGCCGGGCGGTCCACGACGGCAGGAAGGGCCAGGTGAGTGCACAGATCGCGACGATCCCGAGCGCGAAGGCCAGCATGCGGCGACGCCGCTTGCGGGCGAGCAGCCCAGGAGTCACCTTCGGCCGGTCCGGAACGGCCGACGCGACGGCGCCGCGGACCTTGTCGACGCGCTCGCGACGGGCACGTTGACGCGCACGCTTCTCGCGGTCCTTGGCCGCTGCTGCTTCGCGCTCTGCGCGCTTGCGGGCTCGCTCCTTGGCCACGGCTAGACCCTTCCCACGTCAGTCCAGGGTCCCGAGCCAATTGCGCAGCAGGTGCGCACCGGCTTCCCCGGATTTCTCCGGATGGAACTGCGTCGCCGACAGCGGACCGTTCTCTACCGCAGACACGAAGGGAGATCCGTAGGTCGTCCAGGTGACGCCCGGTGCGGTCATCAAGTCGGAGGGAGGCAGGTCCCACTGGAGTACGCCGTACGAGTGCACGAAGTAGAAGTGCTCATCGCGGATGCCTTCGAACATGCGCGAGCCCTCCGGGGCGCTCACGGTGTTCCAGCCCATGTGCGGCAGCACCTCGGCCTGGAGTCGCTCGACGGTGCCGGGCCATTCGGCCAGACCAGGCGTCGCGGTGCCGTGCTCGACGCCCTCGTCGAAGAGCACCTGCATCCCGACGCAGATGCCCAGCACGGGGCGCCCGCCCGCGAGTCGTCGACCGATGAGCTTGGGCGCATCGACAGCCCGCAGGCCCGCCATGCATGCAGCGAACGCCCCGACACCGGGCACGACGAGCCCGTCCGCCGACATCACGGCATCGGGCTCGGCCGTGACCTCGACCTGAGCCCCCGCATGCTCGAGCGCGCGCTGGGCCGAGCGGAGGTTGCCGGAGCCGTAGTCGAGGACGACTACGCGCATCAGGTGGCACTCCAGGCGTAGAGCACGCCGCCGATGAAGGCCATCACCGCGAGGATGCCCAGGATCACAGCGGCGTTGCGCTTGCCCTGCTTGGCGAAGGAGTAGACGCCGCCGGCGAGGAATGCAGCAAGCGCGAGCAGGAGTACGGCGGTCCAGCCCATCAGGACTCCACGGACTCTCGACTCGACAGCGTGCCCTTGGTCGAGGGCACCCCGACGACGCGCGGATCGAGCGCGACCGCATCGCGCAGCGCGCGCGCGAACGACTTGAACTGTGCCTCGACGACGTGATGAGCATTGCGGCCGTTGAGCACGCGCACGTGGAGGGTGATCTGCGCCGTTGCGACGAAGGACTCGAAGATGTGGCGCGTCAACGTCGTGTCGTAGGAGCCGATGAGCTCGACGATCTCGGGCTCGACGTGCACGAGATAGGGCCGGCCCGACAGGTCGACGGCGCACTGGCTCAGCGACTCATCGAGCGGCACGAGCGAGTCTCCGAAGCGACGGGTGCCGGCCGCGTCGCCGAGAGCCTCCCGGAATGCCGTGCCCAGGGCGAGGGAGGTGTCCTCCACCGTGTGATGGGCATCGACCTCGAGGTCGCCGGTCGTGCGGATGGTGAGGTCGAAGCCGCCGTGCTTGCCGAGCTGGCTGAGCATGTGGTCGAAGAACGGCACCCCGGTCTGCACATTGGCCTGTCCCGAGCCGTCGAGATCGATCTCGACGAGCACGCTGCTCTCCTTGGTCGTGCGCTCGACCCGGCCGGTGCGGCTCATGGGGTGTCTCCCTCCGTGCCCCCGCTGTCGTCGGGAGCCCCGTCTGCGATCTCGCGGACCATCATGCCGTCCAGCGCGGCGACCTCGGCAAGCGCCGCGCGGAAGGTCGCATTGTCCTCGGGCGTGCCCACGGTCACGCGAAGCCAGCCCTCGGGACCCACCTCGCGCACGAGCACCCCGCGGTCGAGCAACTCCTGCCAGGCGCGATGGCGATTGGCGAACTCGCCGACCAGGATGAAGTTGGCATCCGAGTCCACGGCGCGCAGGCCATGAGCCCGCAGCCATTCGACGAGTGCATCGCGTTCGGCACGCAGCAGCGCGACCTGACCGAGGAGCTCGTCGCTGAAGTCGAGCGCAGTACGCGCGACCGCCTGGGTGACGCTCGACAGGTGGTAGGGCAAGCGCACGAGGCGCAGGGCGTCGATCACCTCGGGAGCCGCAATGGCGTAGCCCACGCGAGCCCCGGCGAGCGCGAAAGCCTTGCTCATGGTGCGAGTGACGATGAGGTTGGGGTGAGCCTCGAGAAGCGTGAGCGCCGACGGCGTGCCGGGTCGACGGAATTCGGCGTACGCCTCGTCGACGACCACGACGCCGGTCGCCATCGCGCAGGCGGCAGAGACGACGTCAAGGGTGAGCGCCGTGCCGGTGGGATTGTTGGGCGAGGTGAGGATGAGGATGTCGGGTGAGCCTCCGATCATCGCCGCGACCACCATCGCCGCATCGAGACCGAAGTCTGCGCGCCTACCCACGGTGCGGTAGCGCGTGAAGGTGTCGCGGGCGTACTGGTCGTACATCGAATAGGTGGGCGAGAAGCCCATCGCCAGACGGCCCGGTCCTCCGAACGCCGCGAAGACATGCTGCATAACCTCGTTGGAGCCATTGGCCGCCCACACCATCGCCGGGTCGACCGCAACACCCGACTCGGCAAGGAGGTAGGCGGCGAGCGACTCACGCAGTGCCCACGCCTCGCGGTCGGGATAGCGATTGAGCGATGTCGCCGCCGCGGCCGCCGCGCGACCCACGGCCTCGGCGAGAGCAGCAGACGGCGGGAAGGGATTCTCATTGGTATTGAGGCGCACGGGCACGTCGAGCTGGGGTGCGCCGTACGGCTTCTGCCCCTGCAGGTCCTCCCGCACGGGTGGGGTCCACGTCATGGCGCTCCCCTAGTCCGGCATGCGCACGGTGATGGCCGCGGCGTGACCGGGCAGGTCTTCAGCGATCGCCAGCGCAACGACGTGATCAGCGACACCGGCGAGGGCATCGGCGTCGTAGTCGATGATGTGGACGCCGCGCAGGAAGGTCTGCACCGACAGGCCGGAGGAATGCGCGGCCGAGCCGCCGGTGGGCAGGACGTGGTTGGAGCCGGCGCAGTAGTCGCCGAGCGATACAGGCGCGTGGGTGCCGACGAAGATCGCACCGGCATTGCGCACACGCAGCGCGACCTCCCGGGCATCACGGGTGTGGATCTCGAGGTGCTCCGCGGCATAGGCATCGACGACGCGCAGCCCCTGATCGATGTCATCGACCAGGACGATGCCGCTCTGCGGCCCGGTGAGCGCCTCCGAGATGCGCTCGACATGCTTGGTGCGGGCGAGTTGCTCCTCGATCTCGCGCTCGACCTGCTCGGCGAGGACCGCGGACGTGGTGACGAGGACGGCCGCGGCCAGGGTGTCGTGCTCGGCCTGGCTGATGAGATCGGCGGCGACGTGGGCGGGATCGGCCGAGTCGTCGGCGAGCACCGCGACCTCGGTCGGACCCGCTTCGGAGTCGATGCCGATCTGACCCTTGAGGACCCGCTTGGCCGCGGTGACCCAGATGTTGCCCGGGCCGGTCACCATGTCGACGGGCGCGCAGCGATCCAGATCGCCAAGCGGGGCGGCTCCGCCGACCTGACGGCGATCCAGATCGCCAAGCGGGGCGGCTCCGCCGACCTGACGGCGATCCAGATCGCCAAGGTCCACCCCATACGCGAGCATCGCGATCGCCTGGGCCCCTCCGACGGCGTAGACCTCATCGACACCGAGGAGCCCGCACGCCGCGAGGATCGTCGGGTGCGGCAGGCCGCCGTGATCGGCTTGGGCGGGCGAGACGACGCAGAGGGATTCGACACCGGCGATCTGCGCGGGCACGACGTTCATGACAACGCTGCTCGGATAGACAGCGCGCCCCCCGGGAACATAGAGACCGACGCGCGCGACCGGCAGCCAACGCTCGGTGACGGTGCCGCCCGGGACCACGGTGGTCGTGGTGTCCGAGCGCACCTGATCGGCGTGCACCAGGCGAGCCCGGCGGATCGACTCCTCCAGCGCGGCGCGCACGGCGGGATCGAGAGCCTCAACGGCGGCAGCGATCTCCTCGGCAGGCACCCTCAGATGAGCGGGCCGAACCCCGTCGAGGCGCTCGGTCCAATCGAGTACCGCCTCGGCACCCCGAGCCTGCACATCGCGCACGATGGGGAGCACCGTCGCAGTGGCTTCCTCGACGTCCACGGCGGCGCGGGGCAGCACCGTGCGGGGGTCGGCTGAGGATCCCCGGAGGTCGATGCGCTGAATCACGCCCCCGATTGTAGGTCTAGCCTGCACATGTGACGTCGGCACGAGTCATCCCGCTCTTCCCGCTGGGCAGCGTGCTCGTCCCCGGCCTGGTGATGCCCCTGCACATCTTCGAGCCCCGCTATCGCGACCTCATCTCCGATATCTCCGGAGCCGACGAGGATGAGCGGGGCTTCGGGGTGGTCGCCATCCGCGAGGGGCGCGAGGTGGGAGTCGATGGCGTCAAGGCGCTCTACGACGTGGGGACCTTCGCGTCTCTGCGCGAGTTGACGATGCATCCGGACGGTCGCTCGGACATCGTCACGGTCGGCACGGAGCGGTTCCGCATCCGGCGCCTGATCGACGGCAAGCCCTACGCCCAGGCCGAGGTCGAGTTCCTCGAGGAGGAGGCCGGAGACGCGGCGCCGGCGCTGGCCGTGTCGGTGGACGATCGATTCCGCGCCTACCGCGAGTTGCTCAGCGATGAGGCCGATGACACGGAGATGCCCTCGGAGCCCCGGGTGCTCTCCTACCTCATCGCCGCCGCCGTCGTCGCCGATCTCCCGACGCGGCAGCGCTTCCTCGAAGCGCCGAACGATGCTCAGCGGCTGCGGGCCGAACTCGGCTTCCTCCGCTCAGAGATGTCGATCGTCCAGCACATGCCCTCGCTCCCCGCGGTCGATCTCGCCCGTGAGCCCTTCGGCCTCAACTGATGGCACACTCAAAGCCATCAGGCACACCTGCGCTCGTCATCCTGCAGCGTTCGGGGGTCGACTTCAGCGTGCACACCTACGCGCACGATCCCGCGGCCGAGAGCTTTGGCATGGAGGCAGCCGAGTCACTCGGCTTGGACCCGGCGACGGTGTTCAAGACGCTGCTCGCGGAGGTGGACGGGTCGGCCACCGTCGCGATCGTGCCGGTGACCGGGCAGCTCGATCTCAAGGGCCTCGCTGCTGCGCGCGGTGGCAAGCGGGCTCGCATGATGGAGGTGGCTGCCGCTGAGCGCCTGACGGGATACGTCGCGGGGGGCATCTCGCCGCTAGGCCAGCGCAAGGCGCTTCCCACGGTGGTCGATGCCTCGGCCGCCGGACTTCCGACGATCTACGTCTCGGGCGGCCAGCGCGGCCTCGACATCGGCATCGCCCCGCAGGATCTGGTGCAACTCACGGGCGCGACGTACGCGCCGATCGCCGCCGATTAGCCCAGGACCTGGTCGACCCAGTCGAAGATCCGCTGGCCGCGCACCTGGGGAGCCATGGGCTCGCAATGCCAGTTGGCTCCTTCGGCGGCCGTGAAGTGTGTGATCTCCTTGCCGGGCGCGGTCATGAGGTCGTAGAGCTGCTGGGACTGCCCGGGCCAGAACTGCTCATCGTCGGGATCGGTGATGAGCGTCGGGCATGTGATCTTGCCCGCCACATCGGTGAGGTTCCACTTGTCGAGTTCGTGCAGCACGGCCGACAGGGCGGGCAGGCCGTAGGGCTCGATGCGCTTGGCCAGGCTCGTGCGCACCTCTGAGCTGGCATCCTCGATCTGGGTCATGATCTGGTCGAACTGCTCGTCCTGGCCGGCCGCCAGCAGTTGCAGCATCTGCTCGGGCAGCTTCCCGGTCCACGATGTGCGGACATCGACGACTCCGGGGTCGGCGACGATGGCCGCCAGTCGGTGCTCGAACGCCGCGGCGCGAGGCACCCAGTAGCCGCCCTGGCTGTTGCCGGCCAGCACAAGTTTCGCCGGGTCGACGTCGGGGCGTTTGACGAGGAAGTCGACGACCGGAGTGATGACGGCCTCCCAGTCGTAGCGGAAGTAGAGCTTCTGCTCGTACAGGGCGCGCCCCTGACCGGGCCCGTCGAAGGTCATCGCGTGGTAGCCGCGGGCGAGGGCATCGACGACACCCATCTCGAGCATGTCGCTGACCGGGCCATCGGAACCGTTGTTGAGGATGATCGTGGGCCTGCGCTCAGGTCCAGCGGACCAGAAGTAGCCGTGCAGGTGGGTGCCCTCGTAGGGAATCGAGATGTGCTCGACCGGTGTCGGCCAGAGTCGCATGGCGTGGTCGAAGCATTCCCGGTGCCACTTCCACGTGGCGAGCTCGCGTGAGGGGTCCTTCGTGGCGAGAACGTAGAAGAACGCCGAGGCCGCGTAGTTGGCGGCTCTGAGGTAGGCGTCGCGCGCGGAAGCGATGTGGCCGGCCGCCTCGGCGTCCTCAGCGATCCGACGGACCCGACGCGCGGTGGCCATCCATTCGTCGAACCACGAGTCGGGGTCAGCGTTGGTGATGCGGTCCGTCGTGGCGAAGACCTCGCCGGGCTCAGACAGTCGGTAGGGCGCAGATCCCAGGGTGATCAGTG
Organism: Actinomycetota bacterium; assembly: GCA_041164085.1. Taxonomy (GTDB): domain Bacteria; phylum Actinomycetota; class Actinomycetes; order S36-B12; family S36-B12; genus Mxb001. The sequence goes on along the minus strand of JBEAQC010000068.1, from coordinate 6,506 downwards.
CCATGAACTCGAAGCCCTCGTCGTCGAAGAATCGGTGTTGGGCCATGGATTCACCCCGTTCGCTCGGAGGCCGGAGCCCGAGCGCTCCGCAAGGACAAGGCTATTGCCGTGATGCCGATGAGGGAAGGCCTATGCGAGGGCGTCGAAGCGTTCGTGCGAGCGGCCCCGCAGCCAGTCCGAGAGCGCCGCGATGAAGACGACCGCGACACTCATGAGCGGCCACAGCACCAGAACGCCGGGCATGCGCAATTGCAGCGGTGCGGTGATGACGTCGCCCTCTGAGGACGCGGCCACGAGGGCATCGAAGTCGAACGCGCTGAGCTGCTCCCCTGTCCACCACAGCGCGATCGATCCGGCGGCACCGAGCACGAGCACGCTCACGAGCGCGGCGACGAGCGACCGCTCCGGGGAAAAGGCCCGTCGGCATACCCACACGGCGGCCAGTCCGATGATGAGACCGGCGGCGAGGCACAGCAGGGCCGCGATGCCGTCGTCGGTCATGTAGCCCTCGGGCTGGTAGCCCTCGGGATACGGCTTGCCGTCGGAGGCGACGAAGAGGGATACCCGGGGCGCCATCGACTCCCAGAGCCAGCCGAGGACGGCGCCGAGAGCGACAACGGCAATCAGCGCAACAACGGCGGCGAGGAGACGTCTCATGGCGATGTCAGGTGAGGCAGCTCGGACCGAGCAGGGCCTTGAGGTCGCCGTAGAGCGCCGGGCTCGGCGTCACCCGGAGGCGGTCGTCGAGCCTCATGACGGTGGTGCGACCGGACGCTGCGAGATGCAGGTGCACCTCGGTGGTGCCCGGATGGGCCGCGAGGATCTCCTTCAGCCGCTCGACGACGGGCGGCACGCAGCGGGCCGCGGGCAGGCTGAGTCGCACCGGCCCGGCGGGCGCCTCGCTCACGTCGGGCTGGGTGATCTCCATCGCCACGATGCGAGCGGCGTCCTCGTCCGGGCGATCGATGCGACCGCGCACGAGCAGCACCGCGTCTTCGGCGAGCAACGTGCCGGCTGCGGCGTACGTCTGCGGGAAGATCATGACCTCCACCGCGCCGTCGAGGTCCTCGAGCGTGACGATGGCCCACAGCGAGCCCTGCTTGGTGGTCTTGCGTTGCACACCGGTGACGAGGCCGCCGATCGTGACCACCGTGCCCTCTGCTCGATCCTCGGAGTGCACCTGCACCACTGAGCAGTCGGTCGACTGCGCGAGGAACTGCTCGACGCCGTAGAGCGGATGGTCCGACACGTAGAGGCCGAGCATGTCGCGCTCGTGAGCGAGCAGGACGGTCTTGTCCCACTCCCCCAGCGGGATCTCCGGCGTGATGCGCAGGCCGCCGGCACCCTCGTCGTCGCCCATCCCGCCGAAGAGGTCGAACTGACCCACCGCCTCGGCGCGCTTGAGGTCGACCGCGGCGTCGATGACCTGCTCGTGCACGGTGGTGAGACCGCGCCGGGAGTCACCGAGCGAGTCGAAGGCGCCCGCCTTGATCAGGCTCTCGACAACGCGCTTGTTGCAGACGGACGCCTCGACCTTGTCGATGAAGTCATAGAAGCTTGCGAAGCGGCCGTGAGCCTTGCGGGTGGCGATGATCGAGTCGACGACGTTGGCACCGACGTTACGCACAGCCGACAGGCCGAAGCGGATATCGCTGCCGCGGGGCGTGAAGTCGAAGTCCGAATCGTTGACGTCCGGCGGCAGCACCTTGATGCCCATGCGCCGGCACTCGTTGAGATAGACGGCGCTCTTGTCCTTGTCGTCCTTGACCGAAGTGAGCAGCGCGGCCATGTACTCCTGCGGGTAGTTGGCCTTGAGGTACGCCGTCCAGAAGGACACCAGGCCATAGCCCGCGGTGTGAGCCTTGTTGAAGGCGTAGTCGGAGAAGGGGACGAGGATGTCCCACAGCGTCTGGATCGCACCGTCGGAGTAGCCGTTGGCGACCATGCCGTCGCGGAAGGGGACGTACTCCTTGTCGAGGATCTCCTTCTTCTTCTTGCCCATGGCGCGACGCAGCAGATCGGCGTTGCCGAGGGAATAGCCGGCGAGCTTCTGCGCGATCGCCATGACCTGCTCCTGGTAGACGATCAGGCCGTAGGTGTCGCCCAGGATCTCCGCCAGCGGCTCAGCGAGTTGGGGATGGATCGGCACGACCGGCTTGCGGCCGTTCTTGCGGTCGGCGTACTCGTTGTGTGCGTTGGCACCCATCGGCCCCGGGCGATAAAGCGCCAGCACGGCAGAGATGTCCTCGAAGGAGTCCGGCTGCATCGAGCGCAGCAGCGCGCGCATCGGTCCACCGTCGAGTTGGAAGACGCCCAGGGTGTCGCCGCGCGACAGGAGTTCGAAGGTCGGCCCGTCAGCGAGTTCGAGATCCTCGAGGACAACGGTCTCGCCGCGGTTGAGCGCGATATTGGCCAGGCAGTCGTCGAGCACGGTGAGGTTGCGCAGGCCCAGGAAGTCCATCTTGAGCAGGCCGAGTGCCTCGCACGCACCCATGTCGAACTGCGTGATGACCGCGCCGTCCTGCTCACGCCGCCACACGGGGATGACATCGATGAGGGGTTCGCGACACAGGATGACGCCGGCGGCGTGTACGCCGGGCTGGCGCTTCAGCCCCTCCAGTCCGCGCGCGGTGTCGACCACCTTGGCGACGTCGGGGTCACCGTCATAGAGCGAGCGGAACTCCGTCGCCTCGCCGTAGCGCGAGTGCTCCTTGTCGAAGACTCCGGAGAGCGGGATGTCCTTGCCCATCACCGACGGTGGCATCGCCTTGGTGATGCGGTCACCGAGGGCGTAGGGATAGCCGAGCACGCGAGCGGCGTCCTTGACCGCCGCCTTGGCCTTGATCGAGCCGAAGGTCACGATCTGCGCGACGCGTTCCTCGCCGTACTTCTCGGTGGCGTAGCGGATCATGTCGGCGCGCCGGCGCTCGTCGAAGTCGATGTCGATATCGGGCATGGAGATGCGCTCGGGATTGAGGAAGCGCTCGAAGAGCAGACCGTGCTTGATCGGATCGAGGTCGGTGATGCCGAGGGCGTAGGCCACCATTGCTCCCGCAGCCGAGCCGCGGCCCGGGCCGACGCGGATGCCGCTGTCCTTGGCGTGGCGCACGAGGTCGGCCACGACGAGGAAGTAGCCGGGGAATCCCATCTGGGCGATGACTCCGAGCTCGTACGTCGCCTGCTGGCGCACGTCGTCGGGCACGCCCGCGGGGTAGCGCTTCGCGAGACCGCGCTCGACCTCCTTGACCAGCCACGACTCCTCGGACTCCCCTGCGGGCACGGGGAACTGCGGCATGAGGTTGGCACCCTCGTTGAAGGACACCTCGCAGCGCTCAGCGATGAGCAGGGTGTTGTCGCATGCCTCGGGCAACTCGCGCCACACGTCGCGCATCTCAGCGGAGGTCTTGAGGTAGAAGTCGCGCGCGTCGAAGCGGAAGCGCTTGGGGTCGTCCATGGTCGTGCGCGTGCCGATGCACAGCAGAACGTCATGCGTGTCAGCGTCACCGGCGTGGACGTAGTGCAAGTCGTTGGTCGCCACGAGCGGCAGGTCGAGTGACCGTGCGATCTTGAGCAGGTCCTCGCGGAAACGTCGCTCGATGGCCAGGCCGTGGTCCATGACCTCGACGAAGTAGTTGCCGGGCCCGAGGATGTCGCGCATATCGGCAGCGGCAGCCAGGGCCTTGTCGTAATTGCCCGCTTGGAGCCAGCGGTTGACCTCTCCCGAGGGACATCCGGTCGTGCCGATGAGGCCGCTGCCGTAGGTCTGCAGCAGCTCACGGTCGAAGCGCGGCTTGAAGTAGTAGCCCTCCAGGCTCGCGAGCGAGGCGAGACGGAAGAGGTTGTGCATGCCGGCGGTGTTCTCCGCCCACAGCGTCATGTGGGTGTAGCTCTGGGTGCCACGGCCACCCGAACCGTCTTCACTATTGCCCTCGTCGAAGCCGCCACCGAAGTCGAAGGCGCGCCGCTCGTATCTGCCCTGCGGCGCGTAGTAGCCCTCGAGGCCGATGATCGGCTTGATGCCGGCCGCATGCGCGCTCTTGTAGAAGTCGTAGGCGCCGTAGAGGGTGCCGTGGTCGGTCATCGCGATGGCGGGCATGCCCTGCTCCGCAGCGGCGGACATCAGGTCGGGCAGCCGACTCGCGCCGTCGAGCATGGAGTACTCGGTGTGGACGTGGAGGTGGGCGAAGTCACCGCCTTGCCCGCTCGTGGTCACCTGGTAACCCTAGTCGGGGGGACCGACCGCAGCCGGGGCCCGACGCGCCCCGGTCTGGGCCCCCATCCGGGCGAACGTCGAGCAGATCGTGCGGCTTTTCGACCTGATCCGTTCGAAGTTCACCACGACGCCGGCAAGGGTCGAGGCGCACGTTGCCGCTGGTGCTGATGTGACGCCTGGGCCTCCCCCCGCCCGAATGCGCGGCTGAGTGCGCGTCCTATCGATACTGAGCCGCGAATTCCCTCCCGGACCATCTCGCGCGCTCAGCCGCTGTCAGCCAACCGGCGCACCGGCCTCAGGCCCCGTCGGCGAGACGGCGCAGGGCTTCGGCGAAGTCCGGCGGATCGGGCGACTCCACCGCGACGAGTACGCCGGTCGCCGGGTGCTCGATCTCTAGGCGTGCGGCGTGCAGGGCAGGACGGGTAAGCCCCACGCGCTGCGCCAGGGTCGGATCTGCACCGTACGTCGTGTCGCCGACAAGGGGATGGCGCATGGCGGCCATGTGCACGCGGATCTGATGGGTGCGCCCCGTCTCGAGATCGACCTCGAGCAGGCTCGCGTGCGGGAACGCCTCAAGGGTCTCGTAGTGGGTGATGCTCGGGCGGCCGCCGGTTACGACCGCCATCCTGTAGTCCGCGCTCGGGTGCCGCCCGATCGGCGCATCGATCGTGCCGGTGAGCGGATCGAGATGGCCCTGCGCGATCGCGCGATAGATCTTGGTCGGCGTACGGTCCTTGAACTGGCGCTTCAGATCGGTGTACGCCGACTCGCTCTTGGCCACCACCATGAGGCCGGTGGTGCCCACGTCGAGACGGTGCACGACGCCCTGGCGCTCCGCGGCGCCCGAGGTCGAGATGCGGTAGCCCGCTGCGGCGAGGCCGCTCACGACCGTCGGCCCATCCCAGCCGGGACTCGGATGGGCGGCAACGCCGACGGGCTTGTCGATGATGACGATGTCGTCATCGTCGTAGACGATGCGCATGCCCTCGACGGCCTCAGGCTCGCGAGGCGTGGCGGCCTCGGGCATCGTCACCTCGAGCAGGGAGTCGGCGATGAGCCGGTCGGACTTGCCCGCGACACGGCCGTCGATGCTCACCGCACCCGCGGCGCACAGGTCCGCTGCAGCGGAGCGCGACAGTCCGAGCATGCGCGAGAGCCCGACATCGATGCGCTCTCCCGCGAGGCCGTCGGGCACGGGCAGTCGACGGACGTCAGGCATCGGCGCGCGGCTTGCCGGATAGCTCGACTCCGCGAATGGTGAGGATGACCATGAGGATGGCCGAGCCCACGATCGCCATGTCCGCGACGTTGAAGACGGGCCAATTGGGCAGTTGCAGGAAGTCGACGACATAGCCCTGACCGGGACCGGCGTACTCCTCGCCGAAACCCGGCGGACGGATCAGTCGATCAATGAGATTGCCGACCGCACCGCCGAGGAGTCCGCCGAGCGCAATGGCCCAGGGCACGCTGCCGAGGCGGGTGGCGGTGCGAATGATGACGACAGCCACGACGGCGGCAATGATCGCGAACAGCCAGGTGAAGCCGGCGCCGATGCCGAAGCCCGCACCGGTGTTCTCCACGAAGGTGAGCTGAAACCACGTGCCCACCACCTGGATGGGGCCCTCCCCTGAGGCGATGCGTGGCTGGAGGGTCGCCAGGGCCCAGACCTTGGTGAGTTGATCGATGACGATGACCACGATGGCGACGGCGAGGGTGACCCAGACCAGACGGCGGGGCTGCTCCTGGGCGGAAGTGTCCGTGGGCTCGGCAACGACGGCATCCGAGGGATTGGTGCCATCGGGGCGTCCTACCTCGGGAGAACTCACGTGATCAGGCTACGGCACGGCCGCACGGCGGCTAGTACGCCCGGCGCTCCTCGATCTCCTTGCAACTCAGGCACATCGTCGCGCGCGGAAACGCCTGGAGACGCAACTTGCCGACGGGCTTGGCGCAGATCTCGCACATGCCGTAGGTGCCGTTATCGATGCGCGCGAGCGCGTGCTCGGTCTGCTGGAGCATGTCGCGGCTGTTGTTGGCCAGCGACATCTCGTGCTCGCGCTCGAAGGTCTTGCTGCCTGCGTCGGCCTGGTCATCGCCGGCGCCGTCACCGGAGTCGGCGACCAGCTCCGCGATGTCCTGCTCGGTGATCGCGATCTCCTCGAGCAGGCGGACGACGTCGGCCTCGAGCGCCTTGCGCACCTCGGCGATCTCCGCAGGGGTCCACGGCGACTCGTCCTCGCGCACGGCGAGGCGCTTCTTCGGCGGGGCGGCCTTCTTGGCCGGCGCAGCCTTC
>JBEAQC010000067.1:0-23650 GCA_041164085.1 Actinomycetota bacterium | reverse complement strand
GACCCGGTGCCGTAGGTGCACTTCGCGGATCCGGGCGAGAACCCCGCCTGCCCGACAAGCGCCGCCTGCTGATCGCCGGCGATCCCGGCGATGGGGATATCCAGTCCGAGGAAGGTCGCCGGGTCCGTCCTTGCGATCTCGCCGTACGACGGCACGACCTCCGGAAGTGCATCCATGGGTACGCCGAAGAGACCGCACAGCTCGGGACTCCACTGCCCTGTGTGGATGTCGAAGAGCAGTGTGCGCGATGCGTTGGTCGGGTCCGTGACATGGTGCAGTCCACGCGTCATGCGCGCGATGAAGTAGGAGTCCACGGTGCCGATCGCAACGCGTCCGGATGTCACCTGAGACCACGTCGTCGGATCGTTGTCGCGGACCCAGGCGATCTTGGTGCCGCTGAAGTAGGGATCGAGGCGGAGTCCCGTGAGCTCGGTGACGCGCGCTTCGTGGCCGGCGGCGCGCAGGTCATCGCACAGCGCAGCCGTCCGGCGGTCCTGCCACACGATCGCGCGGCGCGGCGAACCCAGGGTTTCGCGATCCCAGAAGCACACGGTCTCGCGCTGGTTGGTGATGCCCACAGCGGTCGGCGCCTCGGGGGAGGCAGCGAGCGCCTCGCGCGTGGCCTCGAGGGTGGCGGCCCAGATCTCGCCCGCGTCATGCTCGACCCAGCCGTCCTCAGGGAAGTGCTGGGGGAACTCCCGGTAGCCGCGGGCCAGGATGGTCGCGTCGGCGCCGACGATGAGCGCGGTCACCCCGGTCGTGCCGCAGTCGAGGGACAGGATCGCCATGGGCAGACCCTAGACCCCGCTCACGCGCGATCGGCTAGGCTTCTGCACACGTTTACATACCTGCCCGTCCCCCAGATCCTGGAGTTCACATGCGAGTTGGAGTGCTCACCGGCGGCGGCGACTGCCCCGGCCTCAACGCCGTCATCCGCGCCGTCGTCCGCAAGGGGGTCAAGGAGTACGGCTACGAATTCGTGGGCTTCCGCGACGGCTGGAAGGGCCCTCTCGAGGGCATCACCATGCCGCTCGATATCCCCGCCGTGCGCGGCATCCTGCCGCGCGGGGGCACGATCCTCGGCTCCTCGCGCACCAACCCGATCAAGGTCGAGGGTGGTGTCGAGCGCATCGAGAGCAACCTCGCCGACCTTGGTGTCGACGCGCTCGTCGCTATCGGCGGGGAGGACACGCTCGGCGTCGCGACGAAACTCGCCGAGCACGGCCTGCCCGTCATCGGCGTACCGAAGACAATCGACAACGACCTCAACGCCACGGACTACACCTTCGGCTTCGACACTGCGGTAACCATTGCCACCGAGGCCATCGATCGGTTGCACACCACCGCCGAGTCGCATCACCGCGTGCTGGTGATCGAGGTCATGGGTCGCCACGCAGGCTGGATCGCGCTGCACTCCGGCATGGCTGGAGGAGCCAACGTGATCCTCATCCCGGAGGTCCCCTTCGACCTCGACCAGGTCTGTGGCTGGGTCGAGCAGCGCTTCGAGCAGCAGTACGCGCCGATCATCTGCGTCGCCGAGGGTGCGCTGCCCAAGGACGGCGACCTCATCACGAAGGACGCTACGGTCGACGCCTTCGGTCACGTCAAGCTCTCCGGCATCGGGGACTGGCTGGCCGGTGCCATCGAACAGCGCACCGGCAAGGAGTCCCGCGCCGCCGTCCTCGGGCACATCCAGCGTGGGGGCACCCCGACGGCCTTCGACCGCGTGCTCGCAACCCGCTTCGGCCTCAACGCCATCGACGCCGTCAAGGACGGCGACTCCGGCAAGATGGTCGCCCTGCGCGGCACGGACATCGTGCGTGTGCCCCTGCAGGAGGCGACCGGCGAGCTCAAGACGGTCCCGCTCGCGCGCTACGAAGAGGCTGCGGCGTTCTTCGGGTGACCGGCGTCGGGCGGGTCGGCCAAGCCGCGCCTGCCAGGCTCCCCGTACCCTTCTCCCATGTCCGCGATCACCTGGCCTGACCTGCCGGCTGCCCAGCAGCCGGTGTGGCCCGACGACGCTGCGCTCCAGGCGGTGCTCGCCGAACTGCGTGCGCAGCCGCCGCTGGTCTTCGCCGGCGAGTGCGACATCCTCACGGACCATCTCGGCAAGGCGGCACAGGGCGAGGCCTTCGTCCTCACGGGAGGCGACTGCGCGGAGACCTTCGCCGCCAACACCGCGGACTCGATCCGCGCACGCCTCAAGACCGTGCTGCAGATGTCCGTCGTCCTCACCTACGCCGCATCGCTGCCGGTCATCAAGGTGGGACGCGTGGCCGGGCAGTACTTCAAGCCGCGCAGCAACCCGATCGAGGTGCGCGACGGAGTCGAGCTCAGCAGCTACCTCGGCGACGCTGTCAACGCGCTGGACTTCACCCCTGAGTCGCGACGCCCGGACCCTCAGCGACTACTGAAGGCGTATCACGCGTCCGGCTCCGCGCTCAATCTCATTCGCGCGTTCACGCAGGGCGGTTACGCGGACCTGCGCCAGGTGCACGCGTGGAACCAGGACTTCGTGCGCGAATCGACAGCGGGCCAGCTCTACGACAGACTCGCGGCCGAGATCGATCGCGCGCTGTCCTTCATGCATGCGTGCGGCGCGAACCCCGAGGAATTCACGCGAGTCGAGTTCTACGCCGCGCACGAGGCGCTCAGCCTCGACTACGAGCGTGCCCTCACCCGGGTCGACTCCCGCACCGGTGAGATCTACGACGTCTCCGGCCACTTCCTGTGGGTGGGAGAGCGCACGCGGCAACTCGATGGCGCTCACATGCACTTCGCCTCGACGATCCGCAATCCCGTCGGCATGAAGGTGGGGCCCAAGGCGTCCCCCGAGGAGGTCCTCGAGGCGGTCGAGATGCTCAACCCCGACCGCATCCCCGGCCGGCTCAGCCTCATCACCCGGATGGGTGCGGGCAAAGTGCGCGATGCCCTCCCCGCGATCGTGCAGAAGGTCGAGGCCAGCGGGCATCCGGTGGTGTGGGTGTGCGACCCCATGCACGGCAACACCTTCGAGGCGAGCAGCGGCCACAAGACCCGATCCTTCGACGACGTCATCGGCGAGGTCGAAGGCTTCTTCGAGGTGCACCGCCAACTCGGCACGATCCCGGGCGGCATCCATGTCGAGCTCACTGGCGATGACGTCACCGAGTGCGTCGGTGGCACACACGGCGTGGCCGAGGACGGCCTCGGGGTGCGCTATGAGACAGCCTGCGATCCCCGCTTGAATCGCGAGCAGTCGCTGGAGTTGGCCTTCCTCGTGGCCGACATGCTCCTCAAGCGCTGACGCCCATCCCGCTGAGGAATTGCGTGTCCGGTGCTGGTCTAGCCGCGCGGAGGCGAAACGGGCAGGATGACCTCGTGACCGACCTCTATGCCGTGCGCACGACGGGCATTGTCTGCCGCGTGGGCTGTGCCAGCAAGGCTCCTCGGCCGGAGAACGTCGAGTTCTTCCATGACCTCCGCGATGCCGTCGCGGCCGGGTATCGCCCGTGCAAGCGCTGCCGTCCCGATGGCGAGCACCCTCAGGAGGCGTTCCGTGCCCAATTGGTGCACCGCGCCCTCGGCTACCTGCGCCTGGGCGCGTCGGTCGCGGACACCGCGGCCAGACTCCACGTGAGCGAGCGCCACCTGCGCCGACTGGTGCGACAGGAAACCGGCCACACGCCGAAGGAGCTGGCCTCGTGACGTCCAAGAAGGTCGCGGGCGGATCACGGTCTTGGCGGTACTCACCGCTGCGCATCACATCGGTGCGCACGCCGTGGCGGCCCATCGGCGTTGTCGCCGACGAGGACGGCATCGTTATCGCCTCATGGTTCGGCGAGCCGCGCGACACGGACGTCGCGCACGTCGACATCTCCTCGGCTCGCAAGGTGCGTCACATCGACGGCGTGACGGATGCCGTCCGTGCATGGGTCGACGGTGACGTCGACGCGATCCTCGACGTGCCCGTCGATCAGCCCGGTGGGGACTTCCAGCAGGCGGCCTGGCAGGCGATGCGCCGGGTGAGGGGCGGCACAACGGCGAGCTACGCCGAACTCGCTCACATGTCAGGCAACGCCAAGGCGGTTCGTGCGGCCGGCACCGCCTGCGCCCTGAACCACGTCGCGCCGTTCGTTCCCTGCCATCGGATCATCCATACCGACGGAACCATCAGTGCCTACGGCTTCGGTCCGGATCTCAAGGTGCTCCTGCTGGAGCATGAGGGCGCGCTTCTCTAGATGATGGTGATCGTCACCGTGCTGCCGACGGGGATGAGCGTGCCGGCAGCAGGATCCTGGGAGATCACGCGATTGAGGGGTGTGAACGGTGGCTCGTTGATCTCGACGTTGAGTCCGAGCTGCTGAAGGGTGTAGACCGCATCGTCGCGCTTCATGTCGATCAGGTAGGGCACCTCGACGGGCGGGGGCCCCTTGGAGATCACGAGGGCCACGGTGCTGCCGACCGGCACGCGCTCGCCCTTGGCAGGCGTGCTGGACACGACGAGCCCACTGGCGTATTCGGTGGAGAACTCCTCTGTCGTGGTGACCACGAGTCCGGCGGCCTCGAGTTGGGCGGTGGCCTCAGAGGCCTCGACACCGGCGAGGCCCGGCAACTTCACCGGCTTGGGCCCCTTGGACACGACGAGGTTGACCAATGCACCTGGCTTGAGCTCGTCGCCGATCTCGGGATCCGTCGACACGACAGAACCCACGGGGATCTCTGCGTCCCAGTCCTCGGTGATCGCGCCGACGGCAAGATTGGCGTCGGTGATCGCGGTCTGCGCGGCGGCCAGTGGCTCGCCGCGCACATCGGGTACGGCGTACCTCTCGGGCCCGCGTGAGAGCACGACGGAGACGATGGACTCAGCGGCAGCACTCGCCCCAGGCTCGGGATCGCTGGAGATGATGAGTCCGCGCGCGATGGTCTCGCTGAATTCCTCGCCGCCTACCTCGAGGCCGAGGCCCACCTGCTGCAGCGCGGCGGTCGCCGCGGCCTGATCCATGCCGATGATGCCGGGCACTGTCACCTGCTTGCCGGGTCCGGCGGCGAGATACCAGCCGCCGAAGGCCGCGGCGCCCACGGCGAGGATGAGGAGGGTGAGGGCGACGAGCCATCCGCGACCACGCCGACGCTTCGGCGGCTTGCCGCCGCGACCGCCCTCGCCGGGTCCGACGGGTCGCACGGTCACCGCGGGGGTGGGGGTGACGCCGGCTGCGGCGGCGACGGCGAGGTCGGCCGGCACGATGAGAGTGTCCTGGGTGTCCTTGCTCAGCGGCTGCGGTGGCGGCAGGGTCCGACGCACGCGGCGTACGTCGGCGAGGAAGGCGCGGCAGTCGGGGTAGCGGAGGTCCGGGTCGCGCCTGGTCGCCGTGGCGACGAGGGCATCGACATCCGGCGGGATCGTCGGGCGCAACGAGGACGGGGCGGGCACGTCCGCGTTGACGTGCTGGTAGGCGACGGTGATCGCGCTCTCGGCGGCGAAGGGGACCTGGCCGGTGACCATCTCGAACAGGCAGATGCCTGCGCCGTAGACATCGGAGCGCGCGTCCGCATCGCCCTTCTCGACATGCTCGGGCGAGAGGTAGGCGACCGTGCCGATGATCATCCCCTGGGTCGCGGTCGTGGTGTTGCTCACTGCCCGGGCGAGGCCGAAGTCGGTCACCTTCACGCGGCCGTCATCGGAGATGAGGATGTTCTCGGGCTTGATGTCACGATGCACGAACCCGGCATCGTGCGCGGCGGACAGTGCCTCAAGGACTGGGTCGAGGATGGTGAGTGCCTGCTCAGGGCTGAGCGCGCCGTAGTCCCGCAGGACGTCGCGCAGCGTGCGCCCCGGGACGTACTCCATGGCGAGGTAGGGCAGACCGGCTGCCTCGCCCTGGTCGAAGACCGCGACCACGTGCGGATGGCTGAGCTGAGCGGCGGCCCGGGCCTCGCGACGGAAGCGCGTGACGAAGCCGGGGTCCTCGGCCAGGGCCGGGCTCATCATCTTCAGCGCCACCGTGCGATCGAGCCGGGTGTCGATGGCTTCGTAGACGGTGGCCATGCCGCCGCGGGCGATCCGTGAGACGACCTGGTAGCGACCGTCGACGAGTGTCCCGACGAGGGGATCGGCGATGCCGCCCCGGTCGAGTGGGGGGGCGCTGCCGGCCTGGTCGGGCTGGATCGGGCCGGTCGGGGCTTCCATGGTGCTCCCGAGTCTAGGTCGGCAGCCACCTCCATCCGGGGATGCGCGGATCCGGCGTGGCAGGACTGGGGCTGCCTGGGCAGGATGGACACGTGAGCCGTCGCGATGAGATCACCATGGCCGAGGACGAGATCCGCAGTTTCCTCGATTCAGCTCGGACGATGATCCTCACGACGATCGGCCCGGATGGCGTTCCGGACCCGGTTGCCATGTGGTTCGTCCTGCGCGATGACGGCTCGGGGAGGGCCGAGATCTGGATGCGCACCTACGCCAAGTCGCAGAAGGTCACCAATGTCCGGCGCGACCCGCGCGTCGCCGTCCTGGTCGAGTCCGGCGATCGCTACGCCGAACTCAAGGGCGTGCAGATCTCCGGTCGCCTTGAGTTGAGCGAGGACATCGACACGATCTGCGACATCGCGGCGGCACTGCTGGTGAAGTACGAAGGACTCGATCCGGCGTACGTTGACGCGACCCGCGAGGCCTACCGGCCGACAGCCGTGAAGCAGGTCGCGATGCGCCTGGTGCCCGAGCGCACCGTCTCCTGGGACCACGCCAAGATGATCCGGACGCCGTGATGGAGCTCGAGCGCCTCACCTATCTCGGCGTACTCCTGTTCATCTTCATCGGGTCCGCCTGGCTCGAGATCGCACTGCGCACCCGGGTGCTGCGGCGTTGGAAGCGGCTCCTGCTGTCCTTGGCCATCCCGTTCACGCTCTTCGTCATCTGGGACATCTGGGCCATCATGACCGGGCACTGGAGCATCGATCCCGAGCGCACGGTCGGCATCAAGATGGGTGGCGTCATCCCGATCGAGGAGTTGATCTTCTTCATCGTCGTACCCCTCGCGTCGATTCTCAGCCTCGAGGCTGTCCGCTCGGTCAGGGGCTGGCCGCTCGGTGACGAGAAGGCGCCGGGCGACGAGAAGCCGGTGGGCGAAGAGGAGCCGGTGGAGCAAGCGCCATGACCTACACCCAGATTGGCATCGCGGTCGTGATCGCCGCGATTGTCGTAGACGTGCTCGTCCTGCGCACGCGCCTGGTGACGCGCAAGGGCTTTTGGGTGTCGTACGCGATCGTGCTGTTCTTCCAACTCCTCACCAACGGCGTGCTCACCCGGCTCGAGGTCTTTCGCTATTCCGACTCCATGATCGTCGGCAATCAGCCCGATGTCGGTGCCCCGCCCTTCATCGGCAACGGTCGCATCGCCTACCAGCCCTTTGAGGATCTGCTCATGGGCTTCTCGCTGTGCTTGCTCGCCTGCGCTCTGTGGATCTTCTGGGGCCGTCGCGGCGTGCAGCGCACGCCGATGTCCGGGCCGCCCATCTGGCGGACGTGGAGCTCGCGGTCTGGCTCAGGCGGCACGGCTTCGTCAGGCGGCGCTGCGGCGTCGAGCCCGGCGAGCGCGGACCCACGCGGGACCGGCGACGGCAAGACGCCGACGTAGCGGCACGCTGGCCCGCTTGTCGAAGACCTCGTAGTCGATGCGCTCGACCTCGTCGACGATGCCGCAGTAGAGGACCCGGGCGGCCTCGATGCACGGCTGGGAGTCCGGGGAGAGCATCGCGATCCCAGGGCGCGAACTTTCCTCGAGGCGTCGCACGCGACGGACCTGCTCCGCCAGGGCTGCCTTGACCGCGGGTGTCGCCTGTCGCTGCTCGAGCACCTCGCGGGTGACGCCGTGAGCCTGGAGTTCCTCCAGGGGCAGGTAGACCCGGCCGCGCTGCAGGTCCTCGCCGACGTCGCGGATGAAGTTGGCGAGTTGGAATGCCACGCCGAGGTCCTGGGCGCGCTCGTAGGCCTCGGGTGATCTGGGCTCCAGGATCGGCACCATCTGCAGGCCGATGACGGCGGCGCTGCCATAGACGTACTCGAAGAGATCGTCGTACGTCTCGTAGTCGGTCACGGTGAGGTCCATGCGCATCGAATGCAGGAAGGCCTCGAAGTGCTCGGTGGGGATCTCCCAGGTGAGCACGGTGTCGACGAGGGCGCGGCCGATCGGATCGCGCGAGCGGCCGCGGCGGATGTCGGCCAGGATCTCGTCCCCCCACCGGCCGAGCCAGTCCGCCTTCTCCTGGTCGCTCAGCGTCGAGGAGAGGTCATCGACGATCTCGTCGGCGTAGCGCGCAAACCCGTAGAGGGCGTGAACGTAGGGGCGCTTGCGCGGAGGGAGGAGCAAGGTCGCGAGGTAGTAGGTCTTGCCGTGCTCGGCGTTGAGTCGCTTGCACCGCTCGTAGGAGGCGCGCAACGACGGATCGACGATCCCGGCTGCATCCCACTCATTCACGGGGGGCGATCCTGCCACGGAAGACGCTCTCGGCCGCACGCGCCTGCTCCTCGGGTGCCGCGGGCAGCAGTCCGTGGGCGAGTGGGCCGCCGAGCACGAGGCGCCGCTCCCGTGGACTGACGAGCAGCACGAGCCCCACGATGACGAATGCCGCGACGATCGCGAGGCCGTCGCTGAATTCGAAGAGGTTGTCGGAGGTCGAACTCGACTCGGCCATGCCGTGTAGGGAGAAGCCCGCGATCACCAGGATCGTCACGCGCAGTTGCACTGGGCTGAGCCCGGTGACGGCGAAGAGCGGGAGGATCCACAGCAGATACCAGGGCTGGATCACCGGACCGAGGATGATGACGGTGAGGAAGGCGAGCGCCGCGCCGCGCACGGGGCTGCGGCCCTCCGGTCGCAGGATGAGCCACGCGACGATGGCCAGGGCCGCGATGGTGCCAACCAACCGCGTGACGGTCACCACGAGGGCGTCATCGATCGTGATGCCCGCCGCCGTGGTGAGCATGCCGAGCAACATCCCGATGGCGGTCGCGGGGGAGAGCCAGGTACGCACCTCGCCGGGGGTGCCGAGGGCGCCGATCCATCCGGGTCCGACGCCGGCGAGCAGGCTGGCCGCGGCGAAGACCGCGATGCAGAGCAGGAGGGCAAGGACCCAGGCCCGGATGCGCGGCACCCAGCCTGCGCGCAGACCTGCCCACATGAGACCGATGAAGGGAAGTGCGAGAAGGGCGATCGGCTTGACAGCGGCCGCGGCCGAGACGGCGATAGCGCCGAGGGCCGGATGCTTCTGGGTCGCGAGGGCAAATCCCATGACGATGAGGCCGATCATCAGCGCGTCGTTGTGCGCGCCGGAGACCACATGCATGATCACGAGGGGATTGAGTACGCCGATCCACATAGCCGCGGAGGCGTCGATGCCGTGAGCGAAGGCAAGGCGCGGCACATAGATCACGAGTAGCGCCAGTCCCGCGAGCGCGGCGAGCCGGAAGGCGATCGCTCCGAGTGCGGGCTGATCCGGGGCGAAATTGGCGACACCTCGAGCGAAGAGCAGCCACACGGGCCCGTACGGCGTGGGCGTCTCCGCCCACATGGGGTCTGCACCGTTCTCAAACCAGCCGTCGACGACGGCGACGCCGGTCTCGTAAGGATCCTGGCCGGAGTCCACGACCCTGCCCTGGGCGAAGTATGAGTAGACATCGCGACTGAAGAGCGGTGGTGCCAGCACCAGGGGCGCGACCCATGCGACGAGGACCGTGACCAGGGTCGCGGGTGGTGTGTTCCTGAGGCTGTGCGGATCGTCGGGTCCGGCCAGCAGGTCGTGGCCGAGGATCAGCCAGGCCTGCAGGAGCAGCGCGACGCCGACGAAGACGAAGGCACGCGAGAGAAGTTGTCCGAAGGTCGTGCCGCGCAGGGGCTCAAGTGCGCCCGCGTCGACGAAGCCACCCTCGAGTGGAAGCCAGCCGACCCCCAGGGCGCCGACCGCGAGGATGAGGGAGCCGACGAAGCCGGGAAGCGCGTAACGAGCGAGCAGTCGCACGTCCCACGAGGTCACGTGCCCAGAGTAGGCCCGGGCCAGCCGAGGCTGGCCGAACACCGCAGTCCGCGATCAGAGCAACGTCTTCGGGGCCACCCGGGCTCTCGGGTCGACCGAAGGGCAGCCATGTGGTCGACGTCGTGCGGCTAGCGCAGGGCGCGTGAGCGGTAGAGCGGGTCCTTGCCGAGCACCCGCTCCGCCGCCAGTCGCCCGGAGACCAGGACCATGGGAACGCCGACACCGGGCTGGGTGCCCGATCCGGTGAAGACGACGTTGTCGCCCCAGATATTGCGGGGGCGGAACGGCCCGGTCTGCAGGAAGGAGTGCGCTGCGGCGAATGGCGCACCGCGCTCCATGCCGCGCTGCTCCCAATCCAGTGGCGTGGTCGTGGTCTCGACCTCGATCGCATCGCCGAATCCTCGGTAGCCACGCTCCTCGAGCACGCGCACGACTTCGTCGCGATACCGAGGGCCCTCGGTGCGCCAGTCAATCGGCGCATCCAGGTTGGGCGTGGGGAAGAGGACGTAGTAGATCTCCTTGCCGTCGGGGGCGAGGTTCGGGTCGGAGTGTGAGGGGTTGGTGACGAGCAGGCTCGGGTCGCTCAT
This sequence comes from Actinomycetota bacterium, assembly GCA_041164085.1. Classification (GTDB taxonomy): domain Bacteria; phylum Actinomycetota; class Actinomycetes; order S36-B12; family S36-B12; genus Mxb001. The sequence continues at coordinate 13,056 of JBEAQC010000067.1, read as the reverse complement.
GAGGCGCTGCTCGTCGATGAGCTCGCGGAAGACACCCTTCCAGGACTTGCCGAAGTGGATGTTGTGGTGCGCGATCTGCGAGTACGACGCGGATGATCCAGCGAGAAGGAGGAAGCACGACGGCGAGTAGTCCAGGCGCCGCACACCCCATGGCGAGCGGCCGAGCAGATCGCGGTAGGCCACGGGCAGATCCGGATTCAGTACGACGACATCCGCCTCGATGCGCTCGCCATCGGCGGTGTGCACGGCAACCGCACGCTGGCCGCGTGTCTCTACGCGCGTGACCTCGGTGCCGTAGCGGAAGGTCACCCCGTGCTTCTCTGCGGCAGCCGCCATCGCCTGCGGCACGGCGTGCATCCCACCCTTGGGGAAATAGACCCCGGCGACCGAGTCCATGTAGGCGATGACGGCGTAGATCGCCAGGGCGTCGTACGGCGACAGTCCGGCGTACATCGCCTGGAAGGAGAAGACCCGCTCGGTGCGCGGGTCACGCAGGAATTCGCGGACCTTGGGAGCGAGGCGGCGGAACCCGCCGATGCCGGCGAGACGCGCGAGGTTGGGGGTGAGCAGGTCGAACGGCGAGTCGATATTGCGGTCGATGAAGTCGGTCATCTCGTAGCGGTACAGCTGCGAGACGAAGTCGACGTAGCGGCGATAGCCCGCGGCCTCCTCAGGACCGATGACCGTGCGAATCTCCTCGGCCATCTCGTCGACGTCGGAGTGCACATCGAGTCGAGAGCCATCGGGATAGAAGGCGCGGTAGAGCGGAGTTACGGGGGTGAGCTCGAGCCAGTCATCCATGTCCTCGCCCACGCTGTCGAAGGCGTCGGCGATGAGATCGGGCATCGTGAGCACGGTCGGACCCGTGTCGATGTGGAAGGTCCCCGATCCGGACTCGAGCTCGACGCGTCCGGCGCGACCACCGGGCACGTCTTCGCGCTCGATCACGGTGACCTCGCGCCCTGCTCCGGCGAGTCGCATCGCGGCGGACAGGCCGCCGAGACCCGCGCCGACGACGACGACGCGGTTGGTGGGACCTACGACGGTGCGTGGCATCAGACACTTCTCCTGGTGGCGGCATAGGCGAGACCCGTGAGCACATCACGGGCCGGTGGAGCGAGGTCGACCGAGTCCAGCGAGGCGATCGCCTGGTCGGTCAGTGACTCGATGAGCGATTCGGCGTGCGCGAGCGCGCCCGTGTCGGCGATGACGTCGCGCAGCAGCGCGACGCCTGTGGCATCGAGCCCGGGATCGCCGAGATGGCGGCGGATCTGGGCGGCCTCGGCGTGGGAAGCCCGGTCCATCGCGGTTGCGATGAGCACGGTGCGCTTGCCCTCGCGCAGATCGTCTCCGGCCGGCTTCCCGGTCTCCTCCGGGTCGCCGAAGACCCCGAGCACGTCGTCGCGGAGTTGGAAGGCCTCGCCGAGGGGGAGGCCGTAGCCGGTGTACGCCGCGGTGATCGAGGCATCCGCGCCGGCCATGGCAGCGCCCATATGGAGAGGACGCTCGATGGTGTACTTCGCGGACTTGAAGCGCACGACGCGCATCGCGCGCTCGACGGAGCCGCCACCGCGCGCCTGCTCGAGCAGGTCGAGGTACTGCCCCGCCATGAGTTCGGTGCGCATCTCGTCGTAGACGCGCTTGGCCGCGGTGAGTTGCTCTGCAGGAAGGCCGCTGGTGAGGAGTTGCTCGTCCGCCCACGACAGGCACAGGTCACCCAGCAGGATCGCGGCCCCCACGCCGAAGGCCTCGGGGGAGCCGAGCCATTCAGACCCGCGGTGCAGCATCGCGAAGCGGTGATGGGCCGAGGGCATCCCGCGGCGGGTGTCGGAGCCGTCCATGACGTCGTCGTGGATGAGCGCGCAGGCCTGCAGGAATTCCAAGGCTGAGGCGGCCCTCATCGCCTCCTCGGTGTCGGCCCCCCCGGCTCCGCGGTAGCCCCACCAGCAAAAGGCCGGTCGCAGGCGCTTCCCCCCGCTGAGCAGATCGCTGACCGCCTCGATCAGCGGGTCGAGGTCGTCGCTGACGCCGTCGAGGATCTCGCGCTGGCCCGCGATGAAGTCGTCGACTGTCTTCTGCACGCGAGGGCGCAGATCGTCGACGTCGAGCGGGGAAGCCACCCCTTGAGCCTAGGGCCAGCAGCAGGGGACTGCATGCCCGCCAGTTGCGGCCTGTGCTCCCGCGCTCAGCAGGCGCCTAGAGTCGGTCTATGGGGGCGGAGATGGGCATCACCCTCGATGACCTTGCCCAGGCGATCGTCATCGGTGCCGTTGTCGTGCTCCTTGCGGTTCTCGGCGTCCGCTTCGCTGGACGTCTGGGCCTGCCCGGGCTGCTGTTGTACCTCGGCATCGGGCTGCTCCTCGGCAACATCACCACGCGCCTGCCGTTCGGCCCCACGGTCGGCCCTCTCGATCCCTCGCTCGCGGCCGTACTGGGGTACGCCGCCCTCATCATCATCCTGGCGCAGGGCGGCCTGACCACGCGCTGGTCGCAATTGCGACCGGTGCTAGGCCCGAGCATTGCGCTGGCGACGGTCGGGGTCGCCGTGAGCGTCACCGTGGTCGCACTCCCGCTGATCTGGCTCACCGGGCTTGATCCTCAGCTGGCTGTCCTGCTGTCGGCGGTGCTCGCCGCGACGGATGCCGCGGCGGTCTTTTCTGTGCTGCGGCGGGTGCCGATCCTGCCTCGGCTGCGCACGCTGCTCGAGGGCGAGGCCGGACTTAACGATGCACCGGTCGTCGTCCTCGTGAGCATCGTCGCAACCGGCGCACTCGCGGCAACCCCCTGGATCATTCCGCTCCTCGTGATCGGCGAACTCATGGGCGGCGGCGCGCTCGGTGTGATCGTCGGACTCGGCACGCGCTGGCTGCTACCGCGGCTGGCGCTTCCCGCGGTAGGCCTGTATCCCATCGCGGTGCTCACCCCGATCGTCGCGGCGTACGGCATCGCCGATCTCCTGCACGTCTCGGGATTCATCGCCGTCTACCTCGCCGCTGTCATCGTCGGCTCGTCGTCGGCCCTTCCGCACCAGCGAGCGGTCAAGGGCTTCAGTGACGGCTTGGCGTGGGTCGCGGAGATCGGCCTCTTCATCATGCTCGGGCTTCTCGTCGACGTCTCGAGACTGCCGGCGGCGATCGGCATCGCACTCGTGGCCGCCCTACTCCTCGTCGTCGTGGGCCGTCCACTCTCGGCCGCCGTCTCCCTCGTGCCCTTCCGGTGGCCAGCACGCTGCATCGCCTTCGTCTCCGCGACGGGCCTGAGGGGTGCTGTGCCGATCGTCTTCGCCGCGATCCCGCTCGGCCTGATGATGCCGGGATCGCAGCTCATCTTCGATGCGACGTTCATCGTCGTCCTCGTGCTCACCCTCGTGCAGACGCCGGCCCTGCCTTGGCTCGCGCGGCGACTTGGTGTGGCGGTGGCCGAGCCGGCTGGGGAACTCGATGTCGACAGCGCTCCACTCGATGGCGTCAACGCCGTCATGCTCGGCCTCGCCATTCCCTCCGAGAGCAAACTCGTCGGCGTCTTCATCCGCGAGATCGGCCTGCCGCAGCCTGCCGCCGTATCCCTGGTGGTGCGGGATGGATCCACCCTCGTGCCCGATGGTGAGACGCGGTTGCGGGCGGGGGATCAGATCGTCGTCGTCACGACGCCCGCAGCCCGTGAACGCACAGAACGGCGCCTGCGTGCCCTGTCCCGCGAAGGCCGGCTCGCGGTCTGGCGAGGTGATTCGGGAGACGAGGAGGACTAGGCCCGGCCGATGGCGTCGGCGACGATCTCGGCGCTGATTCCCACCAGAGGCAGGCCACCTCCGGGATGCGATGAGCCGCCGACGAGGTAGAGGCCGGGCACGGGGGAGACGTTGGCCGGACGCAGGAATGCGGCCCGAGTGCCGTTGCTGCTGCTTCCGTAAATCGATCCGCCGGGCGCCCGTACATCGCGCTCAAGATCTGCCGGGGTGCGGATCTCCCGCCACAGCAGACGGTCGCGTACGTCGAAGCCGCGCTTGGCCATCACGTCGAGGATGTGGTCGGCGTAGCTCTCGCGCAGCGCATCCCAGTTGGTGGGGCCAGCCCGATAGGGGCGGCTCCGCCGTCCCGCCGGTCCGTTTCGGGGTGCGTTCACCAGCACGAACCATGACTCGTGGTCGTCATCCGGGCGCATGCGCTCGTCATCGGGGGCACAGATGTAAATGGTCGGGTCGGCGACGGGCTTGCCGCCGAAGATCGCGTCGAACTCCGCGTCGTAGTCGGCGGGGAACGACACGTTGTGATGGCGCAGTCCGGGGGTGCGTCCCCGCACGGCAAGGAGGAGCACGAAGCCGGCCAGCGATGGGGTCGTGCGACGGACGGCGCGCAGGGGCTTGCGCGCGCGCGGATCGTCGAGCATGTCGGCGTAGATATGCTCGGCATCCGCGTTGGCGACGACGATGTCGGCTGGGATGCGCTCGCCATCTGCGAGCTCGACGCCAGTGACCCCTCGGGAGTCGCTGACCACGCGGGTGACATCCGCGCCCAGACGCATGCTGACGCCACGCTCCTCGCATCGCGCGATGAGGGCATCGGCGAGAGTGGCAAGTCCGCCGCCCAGATGCCAGGCGCCGAATTCCTGCTCGACGTACGGCACGGTCATGAGCGCGGCGGGTGCCTTGCGCGGATCGGAGCCCTGGTACGTCGCGTAGCGGTCGAGCATCATCACCTGCCGCGGGTCGCGCAGGTGCTTGCGGCCGAGCCGACGCAGCGAGGTGAAGGGTGCGACCGCCTTGACCTCGCGAGGGTCGGTGGCAAGGCGGATGAGGGTGCTGGCGCCCTCCAACGGCGATTGGATGAAGGGTCGGCGAGTGATGCGCCAGACCTCCGCGGCACGCGCCATGAGTGCGCGCCAGTCCGCATCCGCCGTGCCGCCGAGTTGATTGCCCATGGCGGTGGCGATACGCCCCAGATTGGTGCCGGGGACCTCGAGGCGAGTGCCGTCCGGGAAGCGATACGCGAATGCCGTATCGAGCGGTTGGATATCGACCGACTCCTCGAGCGCTCGACCCGTCTTGAGGAAGAGGTCACGATAGACAGCCGGCAGGGTGAACAGGCTCGGTCCGGTGTCGAAGACGAAGCCGTCCCGCTCGTACCGCGCGAGCTTCCCGCCGAATCGCTGGCCTTGCTCCAGCAGGGTGACGCTGTGGCCCTTGACCGCAAGTCGCGCCGCTGCCGCCATGCCGCCGACGCCACCTCCGATGACGACGACCTGGCCCACCACGTCAGGGTACGGCGCGGTGGTCAGCCGAGCGACCAGAGGATGACGGCGAGCGCCACCCCCGGCGCGGCCCATACCCAGCCCCACCTCGCGGTCGCAGCGACCACCGCATCGCGATAGCCGTAGAGGATCGACAGTTGGGGCGGGAAGAACGCTGGGATGGTGAAGCCAAAGAGCACGAAGGCGATGGCGATCTCCGGGGTGGGCGCGAGCAGGGCGGCTGGCACGAAGAGCAGGATGCGCACCGCACTGAGGAATCCCCACGTGCGCACACCCGGTCGCCATGCGATCCGTTGAGAGGGATGCAGGACCGACCCGACGAAGACCGCCGCGCCGGACAGTGCCAGCAGGGGCGCGGCCCATGCGAGCGCGGTGGCAGTCCAGTCCGGCGTCTCCCGCGTGACATTGAGCACCAGGCCGATCCCGAGCGCGATGACCGGAGCCTGGTCGACCCAGGAGGTGCGCAGGCGCTGCGGCTGCGGTGCATTGCGCCGGAGGATCCACGTGAAGAAGCCGAAGATGATGATGTAGAGCCGGTCGACGATGACGGCGAAGACCGCGCCGGGTGCCCCGGCGATGGCCGTGGCGACGGGGATGACCCAGAAGCCGCCGTTGGCGTTGGCCGACCACCCGCGCAGGACCGCCCGTCCCGTGCGATCCGGACCCCGCGGTGTCGTCCACCACGCGCAGGCCATGATCACCGCGGTGATGCCGGCGGCGAGCAGGGGCCAGCCGAGGTCGGCGAAGCCTTCGAGCCGCCAGGCCGCGAGGATGGAGACGCCGACCGACACGATGACGATCTGATAGCGGATGATGACGCGCCAGACCGAGGCCAGGCGCGCACTGCGTGAACTCGCGACGCCGATCGCTGCTCCGAGTGCGTAGGCCAGGACGACGACGAGTCCGGTCATCGGCGGATCACGGCAGCGGCCGCCCCCGCCATGTGATGGCCCCGGCGCGGTGGCGTTTCAGTGAGGCCATGATCAAAGTGGCGAAGGTTGCGACCGACGCGGGCTGGGCGAGGACATCGGGCCAGATGCGCTCACCCGTACGTCGGGCGACGACATAGCGACCGAGTACGCCGGACGCGTATCCCGCGACGCCCCAGGCGCGCGCGGCCCGGCCGGGTCCGAGGACGGCGAAGACAGGCGGGGCGACGTAGGCGAGGGCCATCACGCTCACGAGTGCGTAGGCCACCGGCGACGGCTGGACCGCGGACCACACGGACTTGGTGTAGCCGTCGTAGATCTCCGGCCACGACGTATACATCCGGCATGACGCGACGGCGCTGCCATCCGCGGGCGCTCCCTGGAATCCGGCTCGCTTCAATGCGCGCAGAACGCCGACGTCCTCGAGGATCAGGTCGGACACGGCCGCGTGGCCTCCGCTGATGCGGTAGGCACGGGCGTCGACGACGAGGAACTGCCCGACCGCCGCCGCCATCGACGGATAGTGGCTGCGTTCGGTGATGCGGATGGGCAGTGCGGTCACCCAGGACCACACGACCAGTGGCTGCGTGATGCGTTCGGCTGGCGTGATGGCGACCTGATGCGGGTACGGAGAGAGCAGGTCCAGCTCGGCCATGCGCATGTGATGGATCGTCGAAGCAATCGCGCGCGCGGTCAGCTGCACGTCGGCATCGACGAAGACCAGCACGCTGCCGGTGGCCTCCTGTGCGAGCCGGTGGCAGGCCCAGGATTTGCCGATCCACCCGGGGGGCGGCAGGTCATCCGGCCCATCGATGACCTTGACGCGAGGGTCAGCGCCGACGACCTGACGGACGACATCGGCCGTACCGTCGGTGGAGCCGTCATCGAGGACGAGGATCTCGAGATCGGGCAACCCCTCCTGGGCAAGGAGGGATCGCAGGGTGGGGGTGATGCGCGCGGCCTCGTTGCGGGCAGGCAGCAGGATCGAGACGCGTTCGTCGATCGTGACCGACTCATCGCGCGGGCGACGGATCAGGCGCATATTGATCGCAGCATGCGCGGTGAGCGCCATGGAGGTGAGCGCTCCCGTGCCGGCGATGGCACGAGCAAGGCGGCGTGCTCTCATGGGCGACGCGTCCAGGTGATCCACGCCCAGGGGATGACGACCGCGCCCATGATGACGCCGCCCCACACCGCGACCCACGGCCGGTCGAAGAAGATCGCATTGGCGAGCACATTCGAGAAGTAGACCCAGGCGAGCATGAGGGTCGGGACCCCGTCGATTCCCACGGGCTTGCGCTGGGGCAGGCGTGACATCAGCGTCATGATGATGACCGCGGTGATGACCCAGCCGACGTAGTTGGTGAGCGGGATCCCCGGGATGCCCGGCAGGCCGGGATCCGGCGAGGTCCAGGTCCAGTGACCCTCGCTGACCATCTGTGGGTCGAGGAAGAGATCCCAGGCGGCCAGGATCCAGGCGCCGAAGACAACCACCCCTGCACGCGTGCGCGAGATGCGCTGGGCGGCGAGGAACGCGGGGTAGGCCATCATCGCCCACGCCATCATCACGACGACCGGTACGCCGATCAGCGTCGGGCCGAGGGTGTCGCTGTAGGTGTACTCGCCAAAGGGAAATCCGGTAGAGACCCCGAGGGCCTCCATCGCCGCGCCAACGCCCGAGGCGATCACGACGTAGCCCAGTGCCCACAACCATCCGCGGGTGAGCCACGCATGGCTCAGTGACGCGAGGAAGAAGGTGACGACAGTGGCGATGGTGAGGAGGTCGCGCGCGGGCTCGGCGAGTAGCCACACCATCTGGCCGCCGATAGTGATGCCGGCGAAGAGCCAGGGCACCCACTGCCAACTGACCGGCATGCGCCGACCGTCGGAGTGAGGGCCCTGATAGACGCGGATGCTCATCGGGCTCCGCTCGCGGCAACGGTCTCGCGCACCAGCGCCGTCGTCACGCTCGGCACATCCCACATGGGTGCGTGTCCGCAGTTCCAGAGCACCTCCCACCGTGCGTGCTCAGGGGCGAGGTCGCGCTGCTGGAAGCGGGGGGCGGGCAGGAGGCGGTCGTTGTCGCCGAAGGCGATGGTGACGGGTACGTCGCCGCTGATGCTCCCGGCCCGGTCGAACCTGCGGTGCAGTGCGCCGTCATGGGCCTGCTGGAATCCCCGGGCGTCCGCCTGGGCGTAGGCGGCATCGACGGCGACCCGATAGGGCACCTGGGCCGTGCGCTCCGCTCCGGTGCGCATGAGAGTGCGGCGCAGGGGGGCGATGCGCATCATCGTGGGGATCGCCCGCCGCGTGGCGACAGCCGCACGTCGATTGAACTGGATAGCCGCCATGGGCTGCGTGATCGGTTCCCACAATCCGGCCGGGCACAGGGCCGTGACACTCAGCGCGCGTCCATCGGCGGCGGCCTCAAGCGCTGTCCAACCACCGAGGGAGTTACCGACCAGATGCGCCCGGTCGATCCCGTGCTCGCCGAGGAATGCCCCGACGGCGAGCGCCATCTCGGTCGTCGGCGTCTCGGACTGGCCGGGGAGTGGGTCTGAGTCCCCGTGCCCGGGCAGGTCCACGGCGTAAACCGTGAAGTCGCTCGCGAGGTCATCGACGACCAGATCCCAGCATCGACGTGAGGAAGCGAGCCCGTGGATGAGGACAAGCGGGGGCCCGGATCCCGCGCTGTCGTAGGCCAGTGCCATGCCACCTCCTCGTCCGGACACACCCTAGGCGGGTACGCCGGTGGGGGTGCCTCGCGGGACTACGCTCGCGGCGAGGAGGTGGGGCGTGGGCAGATCTCGGGAGGCCGAGGACCACATCCCGCCGCGCCCTCCGCGGCCCCAGCCCTACAACACCCCCGATCAGGTCTCGCCGGCCTTCCGGCGCCTCGGCGGCTACGCCTGGCGCCTCGCGGTCATCGGGGTCGTGGGCTGGGGGCTTCTCCTGCTCATCACGCCGCTTCAGACGCTGATCCTGGCCCTGTTCTTCGCGTTGCTCGTGGCCGCGTGGCTCATGCCCCTGACCAACTGGCTGGCGCGCTCAATGCCGCGCTGGCTGGCCGCGGTGCTGAGCCTGCTGGTCTTCCTTGTCGCCGTGGGCATCGTTGTCACCTTCATCGGGCTGCAGACGGCCTCGCAGTGGGAGGGCATCACCAATGCCTTCAACCAGGGCGTCACCGATCTCCAGACATGGCTGCGCGAGGGCCCGCTCCAGGTCACCGACGCGCAACTCACGAGCGTCTACCTGCGCGTGGAGGACTTCATCAGCTCGTCAGGCGGAGACATCGCCCTCGGCGTGCTCTCCGGAGTTGGCAGCGTGCTCGGCGTCGGTACCGCGCTTGCGGCGGCGGTGTTCATCCTCATCTTCATCCTCATCCAGCCCCGGGAACTGCTCGGCTGGCTCCTGCGCTGGATGCCTGCCCGCAATCGTGAGGTGATCGGACAGACGATCCGCATCGGCTGGCGGGGCTTCTCGCAGTACTCGCAGGGCCTGGTCCTCGTCGCTATCACCAATGCCACGCTGGTCACGATCGTGCTGCTGATCATGGGCGTGCCCCTGGCCATCCCGCTCGGCATCATCGTCTTCTTCGGAGCGTTCATTCCCTACATCGGTGCGCCGATCGCCATGCTGCTTGCGGCCTTCGTCGCTCTCGTCACCGACGGTCCGCTCGCGGCGGGTCTGGTGATCGTGCTCATCGTCGTGATCGGTCAGCTCGAGGGCAATGTCTTGCAGCCGCTCATCATGGGCCAGACGGTCAACCTGCACCCGGTCGCGATCGTCCTGGTCACGGCGATCGGCGCGGCGTACTTCGGCCTGCTGGGCGCACTCATTGGCGTGCCTCTCGCAGCGGGGGTGTACGGCGCCATGCGCTACCTCAGCGGCCCCGTGCGCCGTGATGACGAGTCACCGCCTGAGCCCGCACCCGCCGGTGAGGGCACCTTCTAGCCCTGTGTTCGAGACGACGCGTGGCATGCTCGTGCCGTGTCCGGCAGCCATGCGCATTCACTGACGCGCTGGGCCTGGCTATCGATCGGTGCGGCTGTGCTCACCATCGGCATGAAGTCCGCCGCCTACCTCCTCACTGGATCCGTCGGTCTGCTCTCGGACGCACTGGAGTCCGTGGTCAACCTTGTGGCCGCTGTGCTGGCACTGATCGCACTGACTGCCGCCGCGAAGCCGGCGGACGAGCGGCATCACTTCGGGCACGGCAAGGCGGAGTACCTCTCGGCAGGCGCCGAGGGCGTGATGATCGTGGTCGCAGCCGGCCTGATCGTCTACACCGCCATTGAGCGACTGATCAATCCACGTCCACTCGAGGAACTCGGCATCGGCCTGGCCGTCACTCTCGCCGCGACCGTGATCAATGGCGTTGTCGGGCTCCTCCTCCTGCGCCAGGGTCGGCGTCATCGCTCGATGACGCTGGTAGCCGATGGCAAGCACTTGATGACGGACGTCTACACGTCGATCGGCGTCATCGTCGGCGTCGGGTTGGTCGCCGCGACCGGGTGGCTCCCGCTCGACTCGCTGGTGGCCCTCGCGGTCGGGGCCAACATCCTGTGGACGGGCTTCATCCTTATCCGCAATTCAGGTAGGGGACTGCTCGATCACGCGTTGCCGGGCGAAGAGACCGATCGTGTTCTTGCGGTGCTGCGATCCTTCGTCGACCGCTACCCCGCAGGAGAGTTGGAATTCCATGGCCTTCAGACCAGGGAGTCCGGGCGGGATCGGTTCGTCTCAGTCCACGTGCTCGTGCCCGGCTCGTGGAGCGTCAGCCGCGCACACGACCTCGTGGAAGACGTCGAGGCGGCCGTGCGCGACGCGCTCCCCGATGCCCAGGTGCACACTCATCTGGAGCCCCGTGAGGATCCGCGGTCGCATGACGACTACTCGCATGGCCCGCGCGTGATTCGTGGGAATGACTGACCCTCGGTGACTCCAGGACCAAAGTCCCATCCCTAGGCTCGTCATCACGGAGAGTCGAGCAGCAGGAGGATGGCATGTCACTACACCTCGGGGACAAGGCCCCCAACTTCACGGCGGAGACCACTGACGGCGCCATCGACTTCCACGAGTGGAAGAAGGGGAGCTGGGCGGTCTTCTTCAGTCACCCGGCTGACTACACGCCCGTGTGCACCACCGAACTCGGTACCACCGCTGCGCTGCAAAAGGACTTCGATGCTCGTGGCGTGAAGACCATCGCGATCTCCGTCGATCCGATCGAGGATCACCGCGGCTGGGCGCCGGATATCGGCGACGTCGGCGGCACCGATCTCAACTTCCCGATCATCGCTGATCCCGACAAGAGGATCTCCGAGCTCTACGACATGATCCATCCGGGCGAGGGCGACACATCATCGGTGCGCTCGGTCTTCATCATCGATCCCGATGACAAGATCCGGCTCACGCTCACCTATCCCAAGTCGGTGGGCCGCAACTTCGATGAGATTCTCCGCGTGATCGACGCGCTCCAGCTCACGGACAAGGCGCCGATCGCGACGCCGGCTAACTGGAAGGTCGGCGACCGCGTCATCGTGTCGACGATGGTGTCCACGGACGATGCCAAGGCCCGCTTCGGTGAGGTCGAGGAGGTCAAGCCCTATCTGCGCTGGACCCCGCAGCCGAAGGTCTAGTCCCGCTTCAGTGCTTTGAGCGTCCAGCGCGTGGCAAGGCGTCCGGTGACGGTGCCCGCGCCGTCAGTCAACTCGCATGTGATGTCGATCTCGGGGCGGGCCCCGTCATCGAAGATCGCGCGCGCAGCGGCGATATCTCCGTCGATCTGCGCGACGGCGGTGACGTCGCCGCGTGCGATCGCGAGGTAGTCCATCGTGGCGGTGACCGGGAGGAGCACCGCTCGGTCCATCATGTCGCCGAAGGCCGAAAGCGCCGCGGCACCAGTCGCCGACTCGCCAGCGGCAAACATCGCCGCCGCGTGCGGGCCGCCGACGTGGTTGCGGTACTCCGGCGTGTCACGCAGGACGACGACCGTGCGCTGCGGCGTGACTTCCCCGTACTCCAGCCCGAGTGTGGCCACCATCGGCACCAGTTGGTGCATGAGGGCGCCGATCTGATCTCCCGCGATACCTGTCATGCCGACCGAGGCTAGCGGTGCGAGACTGGCGGCCATGTCTGAGGAGCCGCACGACGACTATCCCTGGCCCGACGGGCCATGGGTCCGCGCACTCTTCGTCACCGCGCTCGACGGGGCGTACGCCGGCGCCGACGGCAGATCGGGGAGCATCTCCGGCCCCGCGGACCGGCGTGTGCTCGCAGCCGTGCGGCGCTGGTCGGATGCGGTCGTCGTCGGTGCGGCCACGATGCGCGTCGAGCGCTACACGCCGATGCGCGTGAGCGACGAGATTTCGTCGGAGAGGGCGGCCCGTGGGCTCGCGTCCGCGCCTCGGCTCGTGATCATCAGCGGGAGCCTGGATCTGCCGTGGTCGGATCCGGTCTACTCGGAGTCGACACTGCCTCCGCTCATCGTGACGGGGGAGCGCGCAGCCGCCGATGTCCTCGGGCGTGTGCCTGAGACGTGCGAGTTGCTCATCGCGCCGGGTGATCGTGTCGAGCCCGCGTGGCTGCGCGCGGCTCTCATCGATCGAGGACTGTCCCGCATTGTCTGCGAGGGTGGGCGCACGCTCCTCGACGAGTTCGGACGAGCGGGCATCGTCGACGAATGGGCGTTGACCGTCTCAGGACTCGGCGTGGGTGGTCGATTCGCGCCCGTCTCGGCCCGCTGCGAGGATGAATTCGTCTTCACACGATTCATCCGACAGGGGGACTGATGATCACTCTCGCGGCGCTAGCGCGTCTCGCCGATCAGCATTCCGACGCGCTCACCGCCCCCGTCGAGCCGATTCGCATCGGCGAGCGA
>JBEAQC010000066.1:0-4174 GCA_041164085.1 Actinomycetota bacterium | reverse complement strand
ACTTCGAGGTGTGGCTGCTCGCCCCCGACGCCTCGTCGATGATCGCGCTCGGCACTCTCGGTCCGGACGAGCGCGCGGTGCTGCCCTTGCCCGCCGGGATCTCGCTCGCGGACTACCCCGTCGTCGACATTTCCGCTGAGCCCTACGACGGCGACCCGACGCACTCCACCGACAGCGTCGTCCGTGGCACGCTTCCTGCCTAGCGAAGCCTGCCCCTAGTATCGAAGGATGCTCGATCGCCTCCGCTCGGTGGGCCCCTCTCGACTGAACCTTAAGCGCGACCTTCACACCACAGCGTCGATTGGTCTCTTCTGGGCACTCACCCGCGTGTACTCACGCATGGGCGATCCCGTCGGCGTGCTGGAGACCACCGACGATATCCCCGCCTTCGCCGACAGCCTCCGCGTCGAGCCCGTCGTCCGCAGCCGGACCGGCTTCGCCTACTCCTCCGACTACGAGGTGTGCTCCGCCATCCTGCGCTCACCGGAAGCCTCCGCTGACGTGCCGGAGTCCCGCAATCTCCTGGAATCCATCCTCATCGGACCCGCGCTACCGCCCGATCGCGTCGATCCGCTCCTCGATGCCATCATCGCCAAGGACGGTGCAGCCCATTCGCGCATCCGCCGACTCGTCCAGCCGGCGTTCACCCATCGAGTCATGCAAGGTTGGCGCGAAGCTACCGAGCGAGTCGCACAGCAGCTCGTCGATGCACTGCCGACCGATCGTCCCTTCGATCTCGTCCATGATCTGGCTGCCCCATTGCCCATGGCGGTGATCTGCGAGGTCCTCGGTGTTCCCTACGCCGACCGGGAGCAGTTCAGCGCCTGGGGCGACACCCTTGCGTCGGGACTCGACCGACCCCGCAGCCTCGCCCACGCCCGGAGCATGGAGGCAGCTGCCGAGGGCCTAACCGACTACCTCGCTGATCTGCTCGCCGAACGCCGCAAGAACCCGGCAGACGACCTGCTCAGCTCCATGGCCCAAGCCGAGATCGATGGCGACCGGCTCGACGACCGCGACATCATCGGCACAGCGTCGTTCTTGCTGCTCGCCGGGTTCGAGACCACGGTCAACCTCCTCGGCGCCGGCACCGAGGTGCTCATGCGCCACCCCGACCAATTCACCGAGGTGCTCGCTAATCCGGAGCTCATCCCCAACATGGTCGAGGAGGCACTTCGCTACGTCACGCCAGTGCAGTACACCTTCCGCACTGCACTGGCTCCCATTGAGTTGCCCGGCGGCGACGTGCTCGATGAGCGCGAGACGATCGTGGTCATGCTCGTGGGCGCCAACCGCGACCCGCGCGTCTTCACCGACCCATACGCCTTCGATATTCACCGCGACAATGCGCGCAAGCATCTCGCCTTCGGCTTCGGCATCCACCATTGCCTTGGCGCGGCTCTCGCCCGCATGGAGGCCGAAGTCGCCTGGCGCACCCTCTTCGCCCGCTTCCCCGATCCCGCCGGTTGGCATATCGCGGGTGAGCCGGTCCCCAATACGGGCCGGATGATCCATGGCCTGCGCTCCCTGCCCGTGCGCCTCGGTGCGCCGGTGCACGCATGATCACGCGCATCAAGTGGACTCCGATCGCCCTGCTGGAGACCACCAACCTGCTCTCGGGCATGTCCAACGGCGTCGTCACGATCGCGATCCCGTGGCTGGTGCTGCAACGCACGGGGTCGGTGACGGCAGCGGGCTTGGTCGCCGCCCTGTCAGCGCTGCCCGGCATCATCGCGAGTCCGCTCGCTGGCTGGGCTGTCGACCACTTCGGCCGTCGGATCGTCAGCATCGTCTCCGACGTCCTGTCGGCGATCTCTGTCGCCGCGATTCCGCTCGTCGCCATGGTGACCGATCTCAACCTCGCCATCATCCTGGCGCTGGCGATGCTCGGTGCGGTGTTCGATCCCGCGGGCTACACCGCGCGGCGTGCGCTCATCCCCGATGTGGCGGAAGCCAGCGGCATGGAGGTCCCGCGGCTCAACGGCCTACACGAGGGCATCTTCGGACTTGGCTGGATCGTCGGGCCGCTCGTGGGCTCGCTGCTCATCGCGGCACTCGGTGATACGGCAGCCTTCTGGGTGCCCTTCGCGCTCTTCGTCTTCGCCGCCATCCTCATTGGCCTGCTGCGTGTGAGTGACGCGGGCCAGATCGCCAAGGCCGAGCGCGCCGAGGCTGGCATCGCGCCGCTCACAGCCTGGCAGAACGCCAGCCTGGGCGCGAAGCTCATCTGGCGCGACCACACCCTGCGAGCCATGACGATCGCCGTCATGGTGCTCGCAGCCATCTATCTGCCCACTGAGACGGTGCTCCTGCCGGCGTACTTCACCGCACTCGACTCACCCGAGAGTCTCGGCTTCATCCTGGCGGCGCTAGCCGCCGGCAGCGTCATCGGTTCCTTTGCCTACGGCTGGCTCAATCAGCGCATGACGCGACGTCACATCGTCTACGCCGCGCTCATCGGCACATCGCTCACCTACATCCCCATGGCGCTCCTGCCGCCCATCGGGGTCTTCGTCACCTTCGCCTTCCTGTGCGGGCTCACCTGGGGTCCGATGCAGCCGCTGCTCACGACGATCGTGCAGGTCCGCATCGAGCCGGATGCGCAGGGCCGCGTCTTCGGCATCCAGACGGCGACCTTCTACGTCGCGCCCCCGGCCGCGATGCTCCTCGCCGGCGTCGCCGCGGAGAACTTCGGCGTCGAGGCGGTCATGCTCACCATCGCGGGACTCCTAGTGATCACCGCGCTCGGCGTCTTGAGAGTTAGGAGCCTGAAAGACATCGATACTCCCGTCGTGCGCTAACTGCGACTAGATTCGGCCGCATGGCCAAACCGCCCGGCCGGGGCATGGTGCTTGCCGGCTCGATACTCCTCGGCCTCGCAGTCCTGGGCACGATCGCGATGATCGCCCTCTCCGTGATCGTCTCGACCACAGTGACCAACGTCGGCATCCTGATCGGCCTGGCACTCGTTGGCGCCTGGTCGATCGTCGCACTCATCCTGTACGTCACGGGCCTGTTGCTGGTGGTCATGGGCCGCGCGCGACAGCGAGGTCCCGTCGTGGCCCAGACTCCTGCCCTCATCATCGCCCTGGGCACGCCCGCGGTGATCGTCGCGATGTGGATCGTCATCGCGTCCGTCGAGCCCCCCGATGCCGTGACCCTCGCAGCTGGGATCGCCTCTCTCGCGTGCCTGCTGCTGTCGCCAGCAGCGGCTGCGTGGGCCATCTGGGGTAGGCGCGAGTAGTTCGGCCGGGCTCCGATGTGCATGCCCGGTCGACTAATCTCAAGGCCACCTCGACAGGAAGGCTGCCATGAAGGTCCGTCTTGCCATTGGCCTGAGCACCTCTGCCCTCAAGTCGAGCGCGTCCGCTTCCGGCTCGGGCGGGGCACTCGCTGAGCACGAGTACAACACCTTCCGTCGCGTGGGCTCGTTCGTGCAGGTCGTGTCCCTCGAATTTGCCGGGCCCAACGCCCCGAAGTTGACCTCATCGCAGATCAAGGGCGTCGACGGCCTCACCGGCGCGCTGGGCGCCAACTGGGGCTGGTGACCCGAAGTGGCAGAGCAGGAGCAGGAATCCGTCATCCGCGTGCGCGAGGCGCTAGCCGCCGTCGGCGCTCCCGGACAGGTGCGCCGTCTCGATGACTCGGCACGCACGGCGAAGGAGGCTGCCGACGCACTCGGCATCGTGCCGGCCCAGATCGCTTCATCGCTGATCTTCATGGCAGACGGCGAGCCGGTGCTCGTGGTCGCCTCCGGCGGGCACCGCGTCGACACCGACAAGGTCGCAGCAATCCTGGGCGTGGGCGAGGTGGGCAAGGCCACGGCTGATGACGTGCGCGCGGCGACGAGCTTCGCCATCGGCGGCGTTGCGCCACTGGGGCACCCTTCGCCTATCCGCACACTCGTTGACATCGATCTCGGGCAGTTCGACGAGGTGTGGGCCGCGGGCGGTCACCCGCACTACGTCTTCCCCACGACGTTCGACGAACTCGTGCGCATCACCGGCGGAACGCCAGCCGACGTCGGCGCCTGATGCACGAATTCCGCCCGTAATCGACGCTCAGAGAGCTACTAGCGTCGATCACCGGCGAAGACGATGCAGGCCTGGCGTCGTAGTCAAGAGTGGGCATCTTCTTCGCCGATCTGGGTACGGCGCCCCCCTTCTCGCCTCGA
>JBEAQC010000065.1:0-7328 GCA_041164085.1 Actinomycetota bacterium | reverse complement strand
ACTCCCACAGGGTTAACCTGGTAAGGCCCCCAGCGAGAACACTGGGTTGATAGGCCGGAAGTGGAAGCGCAGCAATGCGTGCAGCTGACCGGTACTAATAGGCCGAGGACTTGACTCTTATCTCTTTCTACTTTGCGTATTTGCGTCCACTGTGCGGTTCCCGAGTTACGGTCGGGAACCGGTCGATAACTCCATAGAGTTTCGGTGGCCATAGCGAGAGGGAAACGCCCGGCTCCATTCCGAACCCGGAAGCTAAGCCTCTCAGCGCCGATGGTACTGCGTGGGTGACCGCGTGGGAGAGTAGGACGCCGCCGGACATTCTTTCGACAGGGGCCGCATCTTCGGATGCGGCCCCTGTCGCATGTCCGGACGCCGGTGGATGACAGGATGCACGCATGACGGGCGCCCCTCGCTCACCTGAGTCTGCGCCCAGTCGTGGCGGTAAGCCGGGTGATAAGCCTCGTGGCGGTAAGCCGGGTGATAAGCCTCGTGGCGGTAAGCCGGGCGACAAGCCTCGTGGCGGTAAGCCGGGTGATAAGCCTCGTGGCGGTAAGCCGGGTGATAAGCCTCGTGGCGGTAAGCCGGGTGATAAGCCTCGTGGCGGTAAGCCGGGCGATAAGCCTCGTGACGGGAAGCCCCGTGTCGAAAGGCCGCGCGAGGATCGGCCCCGCGCGCCGCGGATTCCCGATGACATCACCGGCAAGGAGATCGACCGTCGGGTCGCGGCAGAGTTGCGCACCCTGCCGGAGGAACTCGGGCTGACCGTCGCCAGGTTGCTCGTGGCGGCGTCGCGCGCCCTGGAGGACGGTGACTCCGATCTCGCTCTGGCCTACACGGCGGAGGCGAAGCGGCTGGCCGGACGCGTGTCCGTCGTCCGTGAGGCGATGGGGTTGGCTGCTTACTCCGCGGGGGATTTCGCCACTGCGCTCGCGGAGTTGCGAGCCGTGCGACGCATGACGGGGGACCAGGACTTCGTGCCGGTCATGGCCGACTGCGAGCGCGGACTCGAGCGCCCGCGCAAGGCGCTGGAGTTACTCGCCGAAGTGCCCGAGAGTGAACTGTCCGATGCTGCTCGCATTGAGGCGCGCATCGTCGCGGCCGGTGCCCGGCGCGACCTCGGTCAGCCGGATGCGGCCCTGCTCCTGCTCCAGGTGCCTCAACTCAATGCGCGGCGGACCGAGGACTGGCTTGCCCGGCTGCGGTACGCCTACGCCGACACCCTCGCCGAACTCGGCCGCGACCAGGACGCTCGCGTGTGGTTCGAAAGGGCAGCCCAGGTGGACCCCGACGGTGCGACCGACGCAGCCGAGCGCGTGGCCGAATTCGACGGCATCACCTTCGAGGACTCCTGGGAGGACGAGGTCGACGATCAGCGGCCGACCGACGCCGCATCCCCTGACGTGGAGCCGGGTCCTTCCGTCTGATCAAGCCACCGGCTGATGCCCGCCACGTTGGCGGCGGTAGAGGAGAGGAACTCCCACGTCGCATCGCGCTCGTCTCGAGTCAGGGTGTCCGGAAAGGTGATCGGGGTCCGCTCGCGGACCATGGCCACCGCATGATCGAGGTCCATCTGCATGCTTCGCGCGTCGCGCACCATGTCGACCCATTGGCGCAGCACCGCCTCTGATCGGTCAAGCGCCGAGTCGACGGCGGTGACCGGGCCATAGTGGGCGAAGAGCAAGCGGGACGGCGCGACCTGGCGCATGCGATCCATCGAGGCCAGTGCCAGGTCGAGGTCGAAGTCGGGCGGTGGGGTGGCCGGACGCAACTCGTCGGCCTCCGGGACATACACGCCTGCGGCGTCGCCGGTGTAGAGGTCGCCGGTGCTGGGATCGAGGAGCCCGACGTGATGCGACGCGTGCCCGGGGGCGTGGAAAGCCTCCAGCCGCCGGCCGCCGCCGAGATCGATGACGCCGACATCGCCGAGAGCCACGACCCGCTCCGCCTCGGTCGGCTTCAGGTCGCCGAAGAGCTCATCCATCATCGGTCCGAAGACGCGGTGGGCGCTTGCCACAAGTTTGCTCGGATCCACGAGGTGCCGCGCCCCGCGTTCGTGGACGACGACCTGCGCTGCAGGGAACGCTTCGGCGATGTCGCCGACTCCGCCAGCGTGATCGAGGTGGATGTGCGTCACCACCACCGTCGCCAGGTCCTCGGGGCCGATACCGAGGCCCGCCAGCGCCCGCCTGACGGTGGGAGCGGAGAGTGCTGTGCCCGTCTCGACCAGGCACGGTCGATCCGACCGGATGAGGTAGCCCGCGGTGATTCCGGCATGTCCGCCCATGAGTGTGTCGATCTCGAAGACCTCGCCCCCGAGGTCAGTCACGCCATCCACAGGGCCCTCCTCCTACCGACGTCCACAACAGGGGTGACGCTACCGAGGGATCAGGGGATCAGGACGCAAGGTGGGCCGATTCCCGATGCTCGGCGCGAGCATTCCGATCGACAGGAGGACCGATGCCCAGGACCGCATCCGCACGAGACGGCGACCCGACCTACAGCGAGGTCCGTGTTCGCGGCCGGCTGTCCGGCGCGGCCGCGGTGACCTTGCCCAGCGGTGACGAGGTCATCACCTTTCGCGTGATTGTCGATCGCGACGCGCGCCAGCGGGGGCCCGCAGGCAAGGTCCGCGTCGATGCGCTCGAGTGCGTGGCGTGGACTGCTGTGGCGCGCCGCAAGATCGCGGCGTACCGCGACGGTGACGTCATCGAGGTGGACGGCTGGCTGCAGCGCAGATTCTGGAGAGCGGGGGCAGTGCCGGCCTCGCGCACCGAGATCGTCGCCCGCGAGGTGCGCCGCTGACCACTGCGTGAGCGGCTCAGACTCATCACCAGATCCCGCGTGGTGGCATGTCAGGATAGTGCGGTGACAGCCCAGGGAGCCCCGAGCGGGGGCGTCTACGACTGGTTCCGGCGCGCGGATGAACTGCTCGCGGGCGGAGACGCGTCGGCGAGCCTGGTCCTCATCGAGCGAGTGCTTCGGGAAGACCCTTCCTCGCAGTCGGCCCGGGAGTTGCGTGCCCGTGCCCTCTTTGACGCCGGTCACTTCGCGGAGGCCGCGGAGGCCTTTGCCGTGTGCCTCGAGGCGGCACCCTCGGACGACTACGCTCACTACGGCGCGGGCATGAGCCTGTGGCGCCTCCAAGATTTCCCCCAGGCGCGTGACCATCTGGCGATGGCTACGGTCATGCGTCCTGATCGCCCGGAATATGCCCGCGCGCTCACCCAGGTGAAGGCCACCATCCGCGCCCGGCGTGAAGCGGGTCTGCCGCTCACCGGCCCTGTCGATCCCTCGAGCGCATGAATCGCGTCCGGACGCGCCGACGATGACCGAGGTCCTCGCGCGCCGTCACGATGTCGCCCTGCTGGATCTCGACGGAGTCGTCTACATCGGTGATCACGCCGTACCCGGTGCTGCCGAAGGCCTTGAGGCCGCTCAAGCGGCCGGCATGCGCCTGGCCTTCGTCACCAACAATGCCGGCCGGTCGCCAGAGACGGTGGCCGAGCACCTGACGTCCCTCGGCATTGCCGCGAGCGCTGAGGACGTCGTCACGTCCGCACAGGCAGGAGCCGAGCTCCTCGCCGCGCGCATCGATCCGGGATCGCGAGTGCTCGCGATTGGCGGGCCGGGGGTTGCCCTGGCGATCGAGCGTTCCGGCCTCACGTCGGTGGACCCAGATGACGCTTCTTCGATCGACGTCGCGGCCGTCCTGCAGGGCTTCGGCCGCAACGTCGCCTGGACGGACCTCTCGGCAGCCGCGCTCGCTGTGCAGCGCGGTGCGATATGGGTCCTGACCAACCCCGATCTGACGTTGCCGTTGCCTGATGGTCCGGCCCCCGGCAACGGCAGCTTGGCGCGTGCGGTGGAGAGTGCTGCGGGGCGGGCGCCGGACGACGTCGCGGGGAAGCCGTATCCGGCCCTGATGCAGACCTCCATCGAGCGCACGAAGGCACGCGATCCTCTGGTGGTGGGAGATCGACTCGACACCGACATTGCAGGGGCCTGTCGCACGGGCGTTGCCTCGCTCCTGGTGCTGACCGGCATCAGTGGTATCGCCGATGCCCTGAGCGCGCGAGCAGGGGAGCGGCCCGACTACGTCGGCCTCGACCTCACGGCGCTGACGGCGCCGCCTGCAGCCACAGGGGGCGCGGGCGGTCCCCAGCCCGACGAGAGCGGTTGGCGTCTCGGAGCCGCACGGGCCTGGGTCGAGGAAGGCGAACTCCGGGTGGAGTGCGGGGAGAATTGGCTAGCCGGGCTGCAGTGCGGGTGTGCCGCGTCCTGGGCCGGGGAGCCCTCCCCGCGCGTGGCGGCCGCGGCGGCCCAACTCGAGCGGGTACGGCGTACGGTGGTCCCATGACCGAACAGCGCGACACCGACCCTCGCGGCGACGACCCGATGGCCGGAGTGCGGCCCTATATCCAGCTCGCCTCGGGGCTGCTGGAGATGTCTGCCGCCAAGGCCGCCGAACTCGCTCAGGGGATCTGGACACAGGGCAGTGACTCGGTGGGCGATGCCGTCGGTGACGCGATGGGCACGGCGATGCAGCAAGGTGGGCAGGTCGCCGCCCTGCTCTCGCCTGATCAGGTGCGCGGCATCGTCAGTGACGAGGTCGATCGCATCGTGCGTCGACTCGGATTCGCTCGTGCGGACGAGGTGGCGAGTCTGCGCCGCGAAGTCAGCCGCCTCGAGATGCAGGTAGCCGCACTCGATGAGCGCATTACGACTCTCGGGGCCACGCCCAAGACGCACGGCAAGAAGGACGGGAAGAAGTCCAAGGGTAAGAAGGACTCATGATGACGTCATCGGATGACCTCGCGGTCCAGGAAGGCCTGCCCATCTCAGTGCCGGTGCAGCCGACCGGAGACGCGCGAGTCGACGCCGCGCTCGAGCGACTGCAGGAACTCGACACCGTGCCCATTGAGGAGCACGCCGACATTTTCGGGGACATCCACGCCCGCCTGAGCGCTGCGCTCGGCGATGCCAGCCAGCCCGAGGGGGGCGACTCCTGACACGTCGGCGCCTCGACGCCGAGCTCGTGCGACGCGGACTAGCCCGCTCACGCGAACAGGCGCGCCAGATTGTCGAGGCCGGCCGGGTGCGGGTGGGCGGTCAGGTGGCGGCCAAGCCCGCGACGATGGTCGATGACGCGGCGGCGGTGGTGGTCGAGCAGGACGACGACGATCCCGGCTACGCATCGCGGGGGGCGTGGAAGCTCGCGGGGGCCCTTGACCGGATGGGCGGTCCCTCTGTGGAGGGGCGGCTGTGCCTCGATGCCGGGGCATCGACCGGTGGGTTCACGGATGTCCTGCTGCGCCGAGGCGCGCGTCGGGTGACATGCGTGGATGTGGGCTACGGCCTGCTCGACTGGAGACTGCGCACCGATGAGCGCGTCACGGTCATCGACCGGACCAACGTGCGGCTGATGCAACCCGGTGATCTGCCCTACGCGCCGGAGTTGATCGTCGCGGACCTGTCCTTCATCTCCCTCCAGCTCGTGCTGCCCGCCCTCATGGCGTGCGCGGCACCCGATGCCGACCTGGTCCCCATGGTCAAGCCCCAGTTCGAGGTCGGCCGCGAGGCGGTCGGCGCGGGCGGGGTTGTGCGCGATCCCGAGCAGCGAGCCGAGGCAGTCCGTAGGATCGCGGATACGGCACATGGTCTCGGCTGGGGCATGCGCGATGTGGCAGCAAGCCCCCTGCCCGGGCCGAGTGGCAACGTCGAGTTCTTCCTCTGGCTCCGGCGCGATGCTGGAGCACCGGAGCACGGACGCATCGCGCAGATCGTGGAGGCGGGTCATGACGGCTGATCGTCGGTCAGTGCTGCTGGTCTCCCATGACACCAGACACGATGTCCACGAACTCGCCGCCGAGGTGGCACGCGCGCTCCGAGACTCGGATGTCGACGTCCGGGTCTGCGACGACGATGGCCTTGCAGGTGGTGAGACCACCGACTGGATTGTGGTTCCCGCTGACGAGGAGGCTGCCGACGGCGCTGAGCTTGTCGTCGTCCTCGGTGGTGACGGCACCATCCTTCGAGGTGCCGAGCGCGCGCGCCACGGCGACGTGCCGCTGCTCGGAGTGAACCTCGGTCATGTCGGATTCCTCGCCGAAGCCGAGCGTGAGGCGGTCGATGACGTTGTGCGCGCGATCGTCGAGCGCCAGTGGCACGTCGAGGAGCGCACGGCGCTCGATGTCGCTGTCCTTGTCGGGGGTCGGATCGTCCACCGCACCTGGGCGCTCAATGAGGTGAGCTTGGAGAAAGCGGCACGTGAGCGCATGGTCGACGTACTCGTGGGCATCGACGGGCGACCCTTGTCACGCTGGGGATGCGATGGAGTCGTCTGCGCCACTCCCACCGGCTCGACCGCCTACGCCTTCTCGGCCGGGGGGCCCGTCGTGTGGCCGGAGGTGGAGGCGCTTCTCGTCGTGCCCATCAGCGCCCACGCGCTCTTCGCACGCCCCCTCGTGGTCTCGCCACACAGTGTCATCGCCCTCGAACTGCCCGACGAGTCCTCCGCGGCCGTGATGTGGGCCGACGGTCGGCGCGCCATAGACCTGCCGCCGCGCGCGCGCGTCGAGGTGCGTCGCTCGACTCAGCCAGTGCGACTGGCGCGGCTGTCCCAGGCTCCCTTCACCGATCGGCTCGTGGCGAAGTTCAACCTGCCGGTCGACGGGTGGCGAGGACGCAGGTGACCGCCCCGCGAGGCCTCGTCGAGCTCAGCATCGACGGCGTCGGTGTCATCGACCGCGCGGCGTGGGAGTGGGGACCGGGCCTCACCGTCATCACCGGCGAGACAGGTTCGGGCAAGACGATGGTCCTCACGGGGCTATCGCTGGTCCTGGGCGGTCCGTCGGATTCCGGACTGGTGCGGGCCGGCCACGCTGCCGCCGTCGTCGAGGGTCGCTTCATGGCGGATGATCCCCAGGTCGCCGACATCGTGGCTGAGTCGGGTGGAGAACTCGACGAGGACGGCAGTGTCGTACTCACTCGATCCGTTGCTGCCGCGGGTCGCTCCCGGGCTCACCTCGGCGGGCGCACGGTGCCCGCGGCAACCCTCGCGGCGCTGGGGGCACGGCTCGTCGCGGTGCACGGCCAGGACGACCAGCACCGACTGCTGAAGCCCGCCCAGCAGCGGGCGGCCCTGGACCGCTTCGGCGGAACGGCCGTCGATGCGGCCCGCCACTCCTTCCGGGCTGCCTACGACGAACTCGTCGAGTCGATGCGTCGCCGCGACGACGTCGTGCGACACGCGGGCCAGCGCCGTCGTGAGGCTGAGGACCTGCGCGAAGCGATCGAGGCGATCGACAAGGTCCAACCCGGGCGTGATG
>JBEAQC010000064.1:0-2557 GCA_041164085.1 Actinomycetota bacterium | reverse complement strand
CGACGAGCAGGCTGTCGGTGCTGACATCGTCAAGCAGGCGATCAGCGCCCCGCTGCGCCAGATCGCGTTCAACGCCGGCCTCGAGGGCGGCGTCATCGTGGAGAAGGTCAAGGAGCTGCCCCCCGGGCACGGCCTCGACGCCTCCAATGGCGAGTACGTCGACATGATCAAGACCGGCATCATCGATCCGGCCAAGGTCACGCGCTCCGCGCTACAGAACGCCGCGTCCATCGCGGGCCTCTTCCTCACGACCGAGGCGGTCGTGGCGGACAAGCCCGAGAAGGCGGCCCCGGCGATGCCGGGCGGCGACATGGGCGGCATGGACTTCTAGTCCACGTCAGCGGCGGACTTCTCGTCCCCCGCGCTACCGCTTCACATGAGGGGCGGCTCCCGAGAGGGGGCCGCCCCTCATGCATGCGATGAAGTGCACCTGCAGTCGACGGATCCCGCGGCTGAGTGCGAGTTTCGTCGATACTGAGCCGCGATTTCCATTCGTCGAGCACCGACTAGCCTCGGCCTATGGCCTTCACCGGATTCCCTTCCGCGGCGTTCTCGTTCTATGAGCAGCTGGCCACGCACAACACCAAGGCGTGGTGGGAGAAGCATCGATCGACGTACGACGAGGCGATCAAGTCGCCGATGACCGAGTTGCTCGCCGAGTTGGCGGAGGAGTTCGGCGAGGGCAAGGTCTACCGGCCTTACCGGGATGCGCGCTTCAGCAAGGATAAGACGCCCATCAAGGATCATCAGGGCGCCGTCGTGATGATCGAGGACGGCGTCGGCTACTACGTGCAGGTGTCGGCCGCGGGCCTCATGGTCGGCGGAGGCTTATACGCCCCGGCATCCGGGCAACTCGCCCGGTTGCGTGCAGCTATCGATTCACCGGCGGCGGCGACCCTGGAGTCCGAACTTGCCAAGCTTCGTCGCAGCAGGCCCGCCTGGGATATCGACGGTGCGCCACTCAAGACCCGGCCCAAGGGCTACGACGCGGATCATCCCCGCATCGAGTTGCTGCGCATGACGCGCCTGATCTTTACCCGCACGTACGGCGACGAGAAGATGCTGGCTTCGCGCAAGGCTCTCGACGTCGTACGGCGCGACTGGCGTGCGATCGCGCCTGCTAACGAGTGGCTCGCTGACCATGCGGGGCCGGAGGAAGACCCGGGCAGGGAGTAGGCACCCGCGGCCGATCTGAGTCCTGCGTCGACAACGGATGCCAGGCCCGAGATTCAGCCAGAGCGGACTAGGCCGCGCCGAGCTTGCCGCTGGCGGGCACCGGGGCGCGCCGCGAGCGGGACTTCGGCACGTTGGACTCACTCCATGCCGTCCAGGCTCGCTCCGTGGCCGTACCGACGATGTCCACGATGCGATCGAGCATGGCCGCGTCGCTCACCAGCGGGGGAGATAGTTGGATCACGGGCTCGCCGCGATCATCCAGGCGACACAGCAGCCCGAGGTTGTCCATGTGGGTCGACAGTTCACTGCGCAGCAGCCAGTCGGCCTCTTCGGGAGTGAAGCGCTCCTTGGTGGTGCGGTCCTTGACGAGCTCGAGCGCCCAGAAGTAGCCCATGCCGCGGACATCGCCGACCAGCGGGATGCGTCGTAGCTCCTGCAGCCCGGCCTCGAACCGCGGGGCGAGCGTGCGCACATTGTCGAAGATCCGGTCGCGCTCATAGATGCGCAACACTTCCGCACCGATCGCGGTCGTCAGGGGATGACCGGAATAGGTGTGCCCGTGCATGTAGGTGTGACCACCTGTGACGAAGGGGGCTGCCATCGCCTCGGTCATGAGGAAGCCGCCGAGGGGCGCGTGGCCCGCGGTGACGCCCTTGGCGAAGGTGATGATGTCAGGGCGGCCTCCGAAGAGGCTGGAGGCGAACCACTCGCCGACGCGGCCGTACGCCGTGATCGTCTCGTCGGCGACGAGGACGATGCCGTAGCGATCACACAGGGAGCGCAGGCCGGGCCAGTAGCCAGGCGGTGGGACGAAGGCGCCGCCGCCATTCTGCACGGGCTCGGCAATGAGCATCGCGACCTGCTCGGGGCCGGCGAAAAGAATCGCCTCCTCGGCCTCGTCCAGCAGCGCGCGAGTGAATGCATCGGGGTCATCCCCGGCGGGATGGCGGTAGGCGTAGGTCGGGGACAGGTGCGTCGTCGGCACCGCAAGCGGCTCGAAGCCCGATCGGCACTCGGTCATGCCGGTGAAACTGAGCGCACCCAAAGTGGTGCCGTGGTAGGCGATGCGGCGGGCGATGGCCTTGGTGCGCTGCGGCTCGCCGTTGGCTGCATGCCACTGGCGCACGAGCTTCCACGCGGACTCCACGGCCTCGCCGCCGCTGTTGGCGAAGTACACGCGTTGCATGCCGAGGGGGGCAGCTCGCTCGACGAGCATCTCGGCAAGTTCGGCTGCCGGGGGATGGGCGAGGTACCAGGTGGGGGTGAAGGGCAACGTGGCGAGCTGGCGGTGCGCCGCTCGCCCGATCTCGTCGCCGTAGGAGTGCCCGAGGTTGCTGCAGAACAGCCCCGAGAGTCCGTCGATGTAGCGCCGGCCGGTGTC
>JBEAQC010000063.1:0-6612 GCA_041164085.1 Actinomycetota bacterium | reverse complement strand
GGCTCGAGCAGGCCGGGGTACCGATCGTCGGCACGTCCCCCGATGCGATCCACTTGGCCGAGGACCGTGCTGAGTTCGGTGCGCTCCTCACCCGCGCCGCGCTGCCGGCTCCGCGCTTCGGTACGGCGTTCTCCTTCGACGAGGCTCGCGGCATCGCGCAGGAGATCGGCTACCCGGTGCTCGTGCGACCCTCCTACGTCCTCGGTGGTCGCGGCATGGAGATCGTGTACGACGAGGACATGCTGCGCGACTACCTGGTGCGCGCGGCGCAGATCAACCCCGAGCACCCCGTGCTCGTCGATCGCTTCCTCGATGACGCGGTCGAGATCGATGTCGACGCGCTCTACGACGGCCACGACCTCTACATCGGGGGCGTGATGGAGCACATCGAGGAGGCCGGCATCCACTCCGGCGATTCCGCGTGCGCGCTGCCTCCGGTCTCGCTCGGACCCCAGGAGATCGAGCGCATCCGCGAGTCCACCCGCGCACTCGCCGACGGCATCGGCGTGCGGGGTCTTCTCAACGTGCAGTACGCCTTGGCCGGGGGAGTGCTCCATGTCCTCGAGGCCAACCCACGAGCCTCGCGCACCGTGCCCTTCGTTTCCAAGGCCACGGCCGTCCCGCTCGCGAAGGCGGCCGCTCGCATCATGCTCGGCGAGAGCATCGCCGATCTGCGTCGCACCGGCGTCCTCCCCGCCGAGGGCGATGGCGCCAACCTCCCTCCGGGCACTCCCATTGCGGTCAAGGAAGCGGTCCTGCCCTTTGGCCGCTTCCACGGCGTCGACACCGTGCTCGGCCCCGAGATGCGCTCGACCGGCGAGGTCATGGGCATCGACGTCGACTTCGGCACGGCGTTCGCGAAGTCACAGGAGGCGGCCTACTCCGGCGGCCTGCCGACGAGCGGACGCGTCTTCGTCTCCGTCGCCGACCGTGACAAGCGCTCGATGATCTTTCCCATCAAGCGTCTGTCGGACCTCGGGTTCGAGATCGTCGCGACCGAGGGCACGGCGGAAGTCCTGCGGCGCCACGGCCTCAAGGTCGGCCAACTGCGCAAGCAGCGTGAGGGCACGGGATCTCAGGGTGAGCCGACGACGGTCGACGCCATCATGGCCGGCGACATCGATCTCATCATCAACACGCCCTTCGGCGTGGGCCCGCGTCTCGATGGCTACGAGATTCGCACCGCCGCCGTCCTCAAGGGGGTGCCGTGCATCACGACGATCCAGGGCCTGTCCGCGACGGTGCTGGGCATCGAATCCCTGATGTCGGCCTCGTCAGATGCCTCCGCGCGCACCGGGATCGGCGTACGGTCCCTCCAGGAGTACGCCGACGACCTCGGTCTGGCCCGGCGGGATGGCGCAGCCGACCCGATCGGGCCACTACGCGCCCATGGAGGTGCCTGATGCCCGTGCAGGTCAAGGGTGAAGTGGTGTCGGTGCGGCGCGCCGGTCGGTACCACGTGCTCACCGTCACGGCGCCGGGCGTGCCGGAACTCGCACGCCCGGGCAACTTCGCCACCGTTGCCATCGCTGACCTGGACTCCACGGGATTGATCCTGCGCCGTGCCTTCTCGATCCACGGCGTTCAGTCGCGCGGGATTTACGGCGGCACCATCGATCTGGTCGTCGCTGACACCGGTCCTGGCACGCACTGGCTGACGCATCGTCGTCGCGGGGACGCACTCGACATCGTCGCGCCGCTCGGCAAGCCCTTCGCATTACCGCGCGACCCCGTGTCGTGTCTGCTCGTGGGTGGCGGCTACGGTTCCGCACCCCTTGTCTTCCTCGCCGAGCACCTGCGCGAGCGTGGATGTCGCGTCGACGTGATCCTCGGAGCATCGACCGAGGACAAGCTCTTCGGCGCTCTGGAGGCCAAGCGCATCGCGTCGACGGTCACCATCACGACCGATGACGGCTCGATCGGCGAGACCGGACTCGTCACGGACCACATGCGTGCGGCCATCGATCGAGCCGGCACCGATGTGGTTTACGCGTGTGGCCCGATGGGGATGCTTGCCGCGGTGGCGGGCATAGCCAGTGAGGCCGGGATCTACAGTCAGTGCGCGGTCGAGGAATCCATGGCGTGCGGCATCGGCGTGTGCATGACCTGCGTACTGCCGGTGATCGGTGACGACGGCGTGACCCGGATGCTGCGCTCGTGCGTGGAGGGCCCGATCTTCCGCGGCGACCGGGTGAGGTGGGCCGACGTCGGCACCATTCCGCCGGACACGTTGGGCGCACCGGACGAGGAAGGGAGGTCGCGATGACGCGCGCGGTTGTGCGACAGGGCCACGTCGCCGCGGCGGCACCCAATATCGATATGTCGACGCGCCTCGGCTCGGTGGGCCTGCCCAGTCCCGTGCTCACCGCATCGGGTTGTGCCGCGTCCGGACGTGAACTCGATCAGTTCTTCGACATCTCGACCATCGGCGCCGTGGTGACCAAGAGCATCATGCTCGAGCCGCGCTCGGGGCGTGCCACTCCGCGTATGGCCGAGACGCCGAGCGGGATGCTCAACTCCATCGGCCTGCAGGGCCCGGGCATCCATGCCTTCCTCGAGCGTGACCTCGCCTGGCTACGTGAGCGCGGGGCGCGCGTGATCGTGTCCATCGCCGGAGGCACGACCCAGGAGTTCGAGGATCTTGCCAAGATCCTGCGAGACCACGGGGGGTTCGACGCCCTGGAGGTCAACATCTCCTGCCCCAACGTCGCCGACCGGGGGCAGGTCTTCGCCTGCCGCGCTGACACCTCGGCGGCCGTGATCAGCGGCGTGCGTCGCTCGACGGATCCGAGCATCCCCGTCTTCGCGAAGCTCTCCCCGGATGTGACTGATATCGGCACCATCGCGCTCGGCTGCGTGCGCGCTGGTGCCGACGGACTTTCCCTCATCAATACGACGCTCGGCATGGTGATCGACGTCGACACGATGCGCCCTGCGCTTGCCGGTGTCACCGGTGGCCTCTCCGGGCCGGCGATCCGGCCCATCGCCGTGCGGTGCGTTTGGCAGGTGCGCGACGTCCTGCCCGAGATTCCGCTGATCGGCATGGGCGGCATCCGCAACGGCTCGGACGCCTTCGAATTCATCCTCGCCGGTGCAGACGCCGTCTCTGTCGGCACGGTCGTCTTCAACGATCCTTCCGCTCCGGCGCGCATCCAGGGCGAGCTCGCGTCGATCGCGGCAGCGCGGGGCTTCACCTCCATCCGTGACGCCGTGTCCCATGCGCATCGCGATCCCGACCCCGAGCCGGGCGACGAGGGCGATGACCTGCCCCTCCCGGAGTGGGTGTGAGCGGCGCCCCGATCGCGGTTGCCCTGGACGCACCCGACCTCTCCACGCTGTCCGCGTGGGCCGGTGCGGTCGGTCCGCACGTCTCCACGCTCAAGGTGGGACTCGAGACCTATCTGCGCGACGGTCGCGACGCCGTGGCTGCGGCCCGCACGGCCGCGCCGTCGTGCGCGCTGTTCCTGGATCTGAAGCTCCACGACATCCCCGCGACCGTGGCGGGAGCGGCACGTGCGGTGAGCGATCTCACGCCGGACTTCCTCACCGTGCATGCATCCGGTGGTCCTGCGATGGTGAGCGCCGCGGCAGAGGCCTTGCCCGACACGCGCATCGTGGCCGTCACCGTGCTCACGTCCCTGTCGACTCAGGACTTGCAGGCGCTGGACCTGCTCGGGTCGGGGGTCGACAGTGCGGGAGCGCTCGCCGTGCACTTGGCCACCACAGCTGTGGATGCGGGTGCCCGCGCGATCGTGTGCTCGCCACAGGAGGTGGGTGATGTGCGCGCCGCGCTGGCAGGCCGCGATGTCGTCTTGATCACGCCCGGGGTGCGCCCCGCGGGATCCGATGCCGGTGACCAGCGCCGCATCGCCACGCCACGCGAGGCCATCGCCCAAGGGGCCGACCTGCTCGTGATCGGCAGGCCGATCACCGCGGCCGCGGATCCCGGTGCAGCCGCCGCGGCTATCGCCTCGGACCTTGCCCATGCCTGATCGACCCGCGCTCGACGAGGAGTCCCGTCAGCGTGGGCGCGAGCGAGCGCTGGAGGCGCGGCGTCGCCGCGCCGAGATCAAGAAGCACCTCGCGACCGGCGGCCCCGTGGAGGAGGTGCTCGCGCTGCGCGCCGTCGACCCGGCCGTCGGCCGTATGAAGGTGCGCGACCTCGTCGAGGCCTGTCCCGGCATCGGCCAGGTGCGCGCCACCCGCATCCTGGCCGAATGCCAGGTCGCGGAGTCACGCCGCCTGCGCGGACTGGGCGAGCACCAGGTGTCAGGACTGGTGCGCGCGCTCCAGGGCGAGAGGCCCGGCGCGCGGCGGGGGCGGCTGCTCGTGCTGTCAGGTCCTTCGGGAGTCGGCAAATCCAGTGTCGTCACGCGGCTGCGGGCCGCCCATCCCGACCTGCATTTCTCGGTGTCCGCCACGACTCGTCCACCGCGCGAAGGCGAGATGGATGGCGTTCACTACCACTTCGTCGATCGCGATCGTTTCGAGCAGATGATCGCGGGCGGCCAGTTGCTCGAGTGGGCCGAGTTCGCCGGCCACCTCTACGGCACCCCCGTCGCTCCTGTCGATGCCGCCCTCGATGCCGGTCACGACGTACTCCTGGAGATTGAGCTCCAGGGCGCTCGGCAGGTGCGCGACAGTGCGCCGGATGCTGTCCGGGTCTTCCTCGCCCCGCCCTCCTGGGATGTGCTCGTCGAACGGCTGCAGGGTCGGCGCACCGAACCTGACGACGTGATCGCTCGACGACTCGAGACGGCCCGGGTCGAACTCGCCGCTGAGGGGGAGTTCGACCACAGTGTCGTCAACACGTCGGTGGACCAGGCTGCCGAGGAGATCCTGGCCCTCCTGGACTAGGCGGGCGCCCGGGCGCGCGTGGGGGGTAGACTCCTGCCGTACCGGCCCGCCGCGAGTGCCGGGTCCACCATCCGTGAGAGGTCGATCATGTCAGCGTCCACACGCCCCGAGGGCATCATCTATCCGCCCATCGACGACCTCCTCGCCAAGTCCGACTCGAAGTACTCCCTGGTGATCTACGCCGCCAAGCGCGCACGTCAGATCAACGCCTACTACTCCCAGCTCGGCGAGGGCCTGCTCGAGTACGTCGGACCGCTGGTCGAGACGCACGTGCAGGAGAAGCCGCTGTCCATCGCCATGCGCGAGATCGACGCCGGCCTGCTCACCTCGGAGCCCTTCGACCCAGCGGCCGAGCCCGCGTTCGATGCGGTTGCTGTCGAGGTCGTGGAAGAAGACCTCACCTGAGCGCACGCATCCTCCTCGGTGTATCAGGGGGCATCGCCGCCTACAAGGCGTGCACCCTGCTGAGGATCCTGCGCGAGTCCGGCCACGACGTCCGCGTCGTTCCGACCGCCTCTGCACTCCGCTTCGTCGGCGCCCCCACGTGGGAGGCGCTCTCCGGTCACTCCGTCAGCGACTCCGTGTGGGATGACGTCCCGGCCGTGCCCCACGTCAGCCTCGGTCGATGGGCCGATCTCGTCGTCGTTGCACCCGCGAGCGCCAACGTCATGGCGCGCGCTGCCGCCGGGATGTCCGACGACCTGCTCACCGCGTCCCTGCTCACCGCCACATGCCCGGTGATCATGGCGCCGGCCATGCACACCGAGATGTGGGACCACCCGGCGACGCGTGCCAACGTCGCGACCCTGCGCGACCGGGGCGTCCAGGTCATCGAGCCAGCCGTCGGCCGGCTCACGGGTGCCGACACGGGGCCGGGGAGACTGCCCGAGCCCGAGGACATCGCCCGGATCGTCCAGGACGCCCTCGAGCCGATGCCCCGCGACCTCACCGGACGGCGGATCCTTCTGTCGGTCGGTGGCACCCGCGAGCCCCTCGATCCCGT
This sequence comes from Actinomycetota bacterium, assembly GCA_041164085.1. Classification (GTDB taxonomy): domain Bacteria; phylum Actinomycetota; class Actinomycetes; order S36-B12; family S36-B12; genus Mxb001. Next base: position 752 of record JBEAQC010000063.1, on the reverse strand, counting down.
GAGATTCCTCGGCAATCGCTCCAGCGGCCGCCAGGGTTTCGCGATCGCCGAGCGCGCCATGGCCCGGGGCGCTGAGGTGACCGTCGTTGTCGGGACGGTCGAGATGCCGGCTCCCCCCGGGGTGCGCGTGATCGATGTGTCGACCGCCGATCGGATGCGCTCCGCGATGCTCGCCGAGCAAGGGGGTGCTGACGTCGTCGTGATGGCTGCGGCCGTCGCGGACTTCCGGCCGGAGCACGTCGCGGAAGGCAAGATCAAGAAATCCGACACCGCGGAGCCCGATGCGGTGCGTCTGGTCCGCAACCCCGACATCCTCGTTGCCCTCGTCGAGGGTCGGCCACCCGGTCAGGTCGTCGTCGGCTTCGCCGCGGAGACGGCCGCGGATGACGCGGACCTGCTGTCCCTCGCGCGCGCCAAGCTCACGCGCAAGGGCTGCGATCTCCTCGTGGTCAACGACGTCGGCGATGATCGGGTCTTCGGCCGGGATGAGACGCGCGTGCAGGTCCTGGCTGCGGACGGGGGAGTGCGAGCCGATGTGCGCGGCCCGAAGGCTGCCGCGGCCGACGCCGTACTCGACGAGATCGTCAAAATTCTTCCCGCCTAGCGCTGTCCCCTCAGGCTGGCCCCTCGTGCGTCGGGTAGGGTCGGCGACGTCAAGAGCGCCAGCATCAAGCCCCGGCTCGCTGGCCGGCAACCCTCGCGCCGCGGTGGGGTGCCCCGGGTGAGGACTTGGCCCGCTCCGGCGGGCAAGC
>JBEAQC010000062.1:0-11513 GCA_041164085.1 Actinomycetota bacterium | reverse complement strand
CCGTCGAACTGGATCTCCAGGACGGGGCGATAGCCCCGCATCGCGAGGCCGACAGCGGTGCCCACGATGCCGCTCTCCGCGAGCGGTGCATCGATGACGCGGTCTTCGCCGAAATCCTTCTGCAATCCGTCCGTGACGCGGAAGACGCCGCCAAGTGGGCCGATGTCCTCGCCCATGAGCAGGACCTTGGGATCGTTCTCCATTGCCCGACGCAGTCCTGCGTTGAGCGCCTGCACCATCGTGAGCGACGTCATGACGCTTCACCGGCCGCGAGGTAGTCGGCCATGGCCGCGCGGTCTGCGGTGACCTGGAGATGCGGCTCGGCGTAGACGTGCTCGAACATTCCGAGCGGATCCGGATCTCCCATACCCCTGATGGCATCGCGCAGCCGGGCGCCCAGTGCATCGGCCTCCGCGTCGACGTCGGCGACGAAATCCGCGTCGAGAGCGCCCATCGACTCCATAAGGCGCACGAGGCGATCGAGCGGATCGAGCGACTCCCACTGACCGAGGTCGGCCTCATCGCGGTAGCGCGTGGGGTCATCCGACGTGGTGTGCGGGCCGCGCCGATAGGTGATCGCCTCGATGAATGCCGGACCCCCGCCCTCGCGAGCTCGATCGAGCAGTGAGCGGGTCACAGCGAGACTGGCGAGTACGTCGTTGCCGTCGATCCGCACCGAGGGGATGCCGTAGCCCGCTGCGCGCGCCGCAATCGGGACGCGAGCCTGTCGGGCCACCGGCACCGAAATGGCCCATTGATTGTTCTGCACGAGGAAGACGACGGGAGAGTTGAACGCCGCCGCGAAGACCATGGCCTCGTGCACATCCCCCGTGCTCGTCGCTCCATCACCAAAGCACGAGAGCACGGCTTCGTCCGCACCATCGCGGGTGATCCCCATCGCATAGCCGACGGAGTGCAGGGCATGCGATCCAATGACGATGGTGAAGATGCCGAGGCCCACCTCGCGCGGATCCCAACTCGCATGGGTCACGCCGCGATAGAGGTGGAGGAGCTCGACCGGGTCGACACCGCGCACATGGAAAATGCCGACCTCGCGGTACGTCGTGAATCCATAGTCGCTCGGCCTCATCGCGTGGCCCGCGCCGATCTGCACGCCCTCCTGACCCAGCACCGGGCACCACAGTCCCAGTTCGCCCGTGCGCTGCAGGGCCGTGGACTCCACGTCAGTCCGGCGAGTGAGCACAATGTCGCGATAGAGGGTGCGAAGCAGCCCGGCATCGATATCGAGCGGGTAGTCCGGGTGCTCGGTGAGATGACCCTCGGGGGTGAGCAGTTGGATGACGTCCTCGGTCATGGTGTGGACCCCTTCGTCACGGGCCTTGTGGGCCCACCCTCATCCAAGCACCGCCCCGGGCCGACCGGAAGGAGTGCTCGCCCGACCTGGTCGATCCGCTCATGCGGGTGCGAGACTGGCCCCATGACGATCCGCGTGTTCCTGCTCGACGATCACGAGATCGTGCGCCGTGGCCTGGCCGATCTCATCGGCATCGAGGACGACATCGAGGTCGTCGGCGAGGCGGGCAGCACCGCAGAGGCACTCGCGCGTATCCCCGCGACCCGCCCCGATGTCGCCGTGCTCGATGTCCGACTGCCGGACGGCAGCGGAGTCGAGGTGTGCCGCGAGGTGCGCGACACACTGCCGGAGACCCGCTGCCTCATGCTCACCTCGTACGCCGATGACGAAGCGCTCTTCAACGCGATCATGGCCGGGGCGTCCGGATACGTCCTCAAGGAGATTCGCGGCAACGACCTCGTCGATGCCATCCGTCAGGTGGCGGCCGGGCGTTCGCTGCTCGATCCGGTGGCGACCCAGCGCGTCATGGAGCGTCTGCGCCGAGGCGAGGAGCACGACGAGCGCCTCGACTCCCTCACCGAGCAGGAGCAACGCATCCTCGAACTCATCGGCGAAGGCCTCACCAACCGTCAGATCGGTGAGCGCTTGCATCTTGCGGAGAAGACCGTCAAGAACTACGTCTCGTCACTTCTCGCAAAAATGGGCATGGAGCGGCGTACCCAGGCCGCAGCGTACGTCGCGCGGCGTGATGCCGAGCAGCATCGTTCCGACTGATCCACGGGGACGCTGATCACGCGACGGGCGCTCGCCACCGCAGCCGGGTGCCGCCTTCGGCCAACCCCTCGACCGTGCAGTCACCACCCACCTGCGCGGCGCGCGACGACATATTGGCAAGTCCGCTGCGTCGACCCGAATCCAACAGGCCAACGCCGTCATCGATCACCAGCAGAGTGACGTGGGAGGCATCCGCCTCGACCACGACATCGACGCGATCGGCGCGCGCATGCTTGGCGGCGTTGGCAAGCGCCTCCCGCAGGACCGCGACGAGTTGCTCCGTGATCTCACCTGAAGTGAGGGAGTCCACGGGACCGACGAACCGCACGGCGGGCTCGAAGCCGAGCAGGGCTCCCGACTGCGCGGCCTCGCGCATCACACGCGATCGCAGCGAGTCAGAGACCACGTCGACCGGCTCGTGGAGGGCGAAGATCGTCTGCCGGATTTCCCGGATCGTCTCATCGAGATCATCGACCGCTCGACCGATCCGCTCGCTCACCTCGGGCGACACATCACCTTGGCGCACCACACCCTGGAGTTGCATTCCCGTGGCGAAGAGGCGCTGGATGACGAGGTCATGCAGGTCGCGCGCGATGCGATCTCGATCCTCGAAGATCGACAGGCGCTCCCGCTCGAGCCGGGCCTCCGCGAGGACGACGTTGACCGCCGCCTGAGCTGCGAATGACTCGGCCACCGCCGTCAACTCCTCGTCGAGGACGTCACCCGGGTCCGCCCAGACGAGATAGAGCAGGCCCAGCGTGCGGTCCGGGGTGCGCAGGGGCAGTGTCCGGATCGCTCCTTCCCAGTCGGGCGTCTCGTCCTCGTGGACGACTGCGCCCAGGATCCCGGCACAGGATGCGCCTGCTGCCACGTCGATGTGCTCCACGACGAAGTCGCCTTCGTCATCACGCACGGCGATCGCCCCCACCTGAGCGCCGGTCAGCGATCGTGCGGTCGCCGCGATGAGACTGAGGAGTTCATCCGTCGTGGCACCGGTGAGCACGGCATTGTCGATGCGCGTGATGCCGTCGAGCCAGAGTCCGCGCAGTTTGGTGAACTCGAACAGGCGTGCGTTCTCTATCGCGACTGCGGCAGCGGCGGCCAATGCCGAAACGGTGTGCTCATCTGCCGATGTGAAGTGGTTTCCATCGCGCTTGTCCGTGAGGTACAGATTGCCGAAGACTCGGCCCCGGACTCGCACGGGCACGCCCAGGAAAGACCCCATGGGGGGGTGGCCATCCGGGAAGCCGGCCGCCGCCGGATGGCCGGCGATGTCATCGATACGGATGGGCACGGGATGGTCGATGAGCAGTCCGAGCACGCCTCGCCCCGTGGGCAGTGATCCGATCTCCGTGACAACCGAGTCATCCATGCCCACGTGGATGAAGCTGCGCACCCTGCCGTCCGGCCCCAGCACACCGAGGGCGCCGTACGTCGCATCCGACAGGTTGACCGCCGCCTGCACGATGCGCCTCAGGGTCGAGGTGAGCTCGAGACCGGCGGCGACGGAGACCACGGCCTCAAAGAGTCCCTGGTCGCGATCGGAGACCATGGACCCCATACTGACAGCGTGAGGATGGGCAGCGTGAGGCGACGTGTGACCGCAGGCGTGCTCGCAGCGGCATTCGTCGCCGCCGGCCTGCTCGGCGCTTCCCCGGCGTCAGCGCACCAACCCGTGCGCCTGACCGCCGATGACCGCACCCCGGCGCGGGGCCCGCTCCTGGTCGACGGCACCGTGTCCTTCGCCGTCTACGCGTCAGTGCGCAAGGGCGAGACTCGCGGCTTCCGGGTCGGGCTGAAGCGCGGGGATCGACTCGCCATCCAACTGCTTATCCCGGATCAGGCGCCCGCGAATCGGTTGCGCCCCGGACAGTTGCCGCGGGTGAGCGTGATCGACCCGGCGGGACGACGCACGACCATGCGCATCAACGAGCGAACGCCGTTCTACGAGCCGTACTCCGGCACGTCGTACCTCTACCTGGCTCGCCTGGCCGGGCCGGCGCGGTCAGGGAAGTACCAGGTCATCGTGACTGGCCGCTCTGCGACGCTCGTGCCTGTCGTCATCGGGGTCGGCTATCGCGAGGTGCCCGGGGTCGTGCGCGACTAGCCCACCACGGGAGCTAGCCCGGCGGCGCGATCTGGCGCCCCTGCATCACCGCACACCACCAGCCAGTTGGCAAGCAGTCGGTGGCCCCCCTCGGTGAGCACCGACTCCGGATGGAATTGCACCCCCTCGACGGGCAGGTCCCGGTGCCGCAACGCCATGATGACGCCGCTGTCGGTCGTGCCGGTCACCTCGAGAGCGTCCGGGACTGACTCCGGCATGACGGTCAGCGAGTGGTAGCGGGTCGCCGTGAAGGGCTCGGGCAGGCCGGCGAGCACACCAGCACCCGAGTGGTCCACCTGCGAGGTCTTGCCGTGCAGGAGCTCGGGTGCTCGATCGACGACCCCGCCGTAGGCCTCCGCGATCACCTGGTGTCCGAGGCACACGCCGAGGATCGGCACATCGCCGCTGCACTCGCGGACGATCTCGAGGCACACACCTGCGTCCTGCGGGGTGCCCGGCCCGGGCGAGATGAGGATTCCGTCGTACGTCCGTGCCTCGTCGATGGTCACGGCGTCATTGCGGCGTACGTCGACCTCGACTCCGAGCTGACCTAGGTACTGCACCAGGTTGAAGACGAACGAGTCGTAATTGTCGATGACGAGGATGCGTGTCACGGGGGGTGCCAGTGCGGCTAGCGCCACTTGGTGGAGACGACGAATCCCGCGGTGATGAACGCGAAGCCGATCACGACGTTGACGAGGGCGTTGTAGGACCCGCCGATCGAATTCATGATCGGGATATCGGGACCGGCAATGTAGAAGACGACGATCCACAGCAGTCCGACCACGAAGAGCGTGACCATCGCCGGCGCGACCCACGGCGCCGACCCGATCTTGACGGGCTTGCGGTCAGCCTTGTCGGGCGGCGGGGTGTAGTCGTCGCGCTTGCGCCCCTTGGACTCCGGCACCGTGTTGCTCCCTCCCGGCGAGGGCCTCACGGCCCAATCACGCACTCAGGACAGGGTACCCAGGTCACGCGCCATCAACCTTCGGCGGGCAGCCTCGCGATCAACTCCGCGCCGCCTCCAGGCACCGCGACCAATCCGAACTGGCCGCGGGTGGCGCGCGCCAGCAGATCGGATCCGAGGCCGGGGGCGCCCCCTCCCGGGCCCGAGCCATCATCAACGACCCGCACCTGGATCCCGTCCTCCACGCGACCGATGCTCACATCGATCCGCCCAGCGGCACCGTGGCGATAGGCATTGCCGATCGCTTCCTCGACGACGCGCACGGTGTCGCGGTGCAGGAGGTGCGCCACGCTGGGATCGATGGTGAGTGTTACGGCGCAGATCGGATTCCAGGAGGATGCGATCGCGTGGAGTTGGTCTGCCACGGAGGTTTCGTCGTGGGCCCGCACCTGGTCGAGGATGCCGACCGCCTCCCGCATGGCCTGCAGGCAGCCGGCCGAGTCACCCTGCGCCGCGGACAACTCGACAGCGCTCGCGCATGCGATGAGTCGGGTTTGCACCGTGCCGTGGAGATCCTTGGCGAGCTCTCGCAGCGCGAGGGAGCGCGACCTGCTCTTGGCCGCCCGCACCAACTGCTCGTTGTCCACGAGGCGGCGCAATTGCGACATCACGGCCGCGCGAGAGGCGTCGAGTGATGCGATCACGGACGTGAGCAGCACCGAGATCAGCGTGCCCATGATCGAGCCCGCAACGAGCACGGGTGGCACTGCCGCGCCGTCAGCCCGGGCGGGGCCATAGGCGAGGACGAGCGTCGCCGCCTGGACAAGGCACACCGCCGCGAAGTAGGTCGCGTGTCGCCACGCTCGCCAGCGTGCCATCGCGGCGGTGCCCGCAGTCAGGATGACAAAGGACAGACCGCCCAGGGCTACGGCCAGCAGGATCCCGAGGACCGGTCCGTAGGCCAACGTGGTCGCTCCGAGATAGCCGATGACGATGACCGAGGCGGCGGGCAGAGGCAGGAACGCCGGATCGCGGAGGAGGAGTGTGAGCACGCCGGACAGTCGCGGCTCGGGGTAGCGGTACGAGGCCTCCTGCCACAGTGCGTGGCTAAGCGGCCTGACGGTGTCATCCACTGTGCTGCGCAGGAACTGGGCGGCATCGAGCCAGTCGCTGAGGCTGCCCGATGAGGCAACCCGAGCACTGAGGTCCTCCCGGGCAGCGGAGAGTTGCGTCGTGACATCACCGCGCGTCGCTATCGCATCATCGGCCAGGCTCATGGCGACGACGGAGTCCTCGATCGAGGCGAGTTGACTGAGCACAGCTTCGTCCAGCAGACGTGATCGCTCGGTCACGAAGCGTTCGTGGGCCTCGAGCACCATGGAACTCGTCGTCCCCCACCACAGTCCGAGTGCGACAGTGATCCCGATGGTGACCACAGCGGGCAGGTCCAGGGAGATCCCCAGCCGCGCATCAGCGAGCACGATCGCGACACCGAAGATCGCGCCTGAGACCGCGTGCAGCAATCCGAACTGCCAGAGCGCCACCGGCCTCACTCGACGGTGACGGAACAACGTGGCGTTCATGATCAGGGCCCATGCGCCGACCAGCGCGGCTGCGGCGAGGCCGTAGACAGCCAGCACGCCCATGTCCGACACCGGCACGATCCGAGTGCCGATCCGTCCCCCGGTGAGAACCATCAGCGGCACGTTGATGAGGACGCCGAAGGCGAAGGCCTGCCATGACAGTGCCCATCGCCCGGTGATCCGGGCCCGCCATCCCGGGGTGGCGCTCACGCACCCCTCCCCACGACCGGTGGGCACCAGCCAATTACAGCGGTGTAGTTCTCCCCAACTGGGGACATCCTGTGGATAGACGCGCGGACCGGGGGTGGTGGAGCGGCAAGAACCGTCAGCCCACACCCAGCGGAGCCAAGAGATTCCACAACTGTCCCGTTCGCCACATCGTGATCGCCACCAGGGCGCCGAGGATCGCCAGGACCCCCAGGGTTTGCCACAGTACCCGGGCCGAGCGGAAGGGGGGCGGTGTCCAAACGAAGACGCCGGCCACGAGCGCACCGACGATCAGGCCGCCGAAATGTGCCCGCCAGTCCACCTCGGGGCTGAGGAAGCCGATGACGACGTTGATCCCGAGAAGGACGAGCACTTGGGTGATGTCCCACCTCATCCGCCGCCCCGCCACGATGAGCGCGCCCATGAGTCCGAAGATTGCGCCCGATGCCCCGACCGACACGGTGCGCGGATCGGAGAAGGTGTAGGACACCACGCTGCCGCCGAGCGCAGCGACGACGTACAGCACGATGAATCGCGCGTGCCCGAGCACGCGCTCGAGGGTCGGCCCCAGCACAAACAGGACATACATGTTGAAGGCGATGTGCAACCAGGATCCGTGGAGGAACGCGGCGGTGAGCAGACGCCACCACTCTCCGTAGAGGACGATGCCGAAGGGCCACATGCCGTAGTCCTCGGCGACGGCGCCGACGCCGGCCGCGAACTGCCAGAGGAACACGGCGACGGTGAGGCCGATCAGCGTCCAGGTCACATAGGGCTTCGCGATGACGGCACCGCCGCTCACGGTCACGGGCTGCCGCACGGTCCTCGCCGCCTCGCCGACGCAGTCGGGGCACTGGAAGCCGACGGCCGCCGACCGCATGCACTCCGGGCAGATCGGCCGCTCGCAGCGCGTGCAGCGGATGTACGTCCCGCGGTCGGGGTGGCGATAGCACCCCGGAGGCGCGGGGACGGCGGGATCGATCGGGGGCTGGGTCACCCGCGGGTGACGGTGACGCCCGTGATCTCGACCGGGGTCACCGGACGATCCTGCGCGCCGGTCGCGACAGCGGCGATGGCGTCCACTACGTCGCGCGACGGCTGATCGGCGACCTCGCCGAAGATCGAATGCTTGAAGTTGAGCCACGACGTCGGCGCCACGGTGATGAAGAACTGCGAGCCATTGGTGTTGGGGCCAGCGTTGGCCATGGCCAGCAGGTAGGGGCGGTCGAACTGCAGCTCCGGATTGAACTCATCGGCGAAGCGGTAGCCGGGTCCGCCCGTGCCCGTGCCGAGGGGGTCACCACCTTGGATCATGAAGCCGGGGATGACCCGGTGGAAGACCGTGCCGTCGTAGAGCGGCTTCGTGGTCTTGGTCCGCGCCTTCGGGTCGGTCCACTCCTGGGTGCCTTCTGCCAGGCCCACGAAGTTCTTCACCGTCTTGGGGGCCTGATCGGGGAAGAGGATGACGTTGATGTCGCCCATGGAGGTGTGCAGGGTGGCCTTGAGGTCGGAATTCGGCATGGGGCGATCCTGCCACGCCATGGGGGCGCGGAGCGCTCATGGGGTACCAGCAACCCACTTCGGCGGGCATGGTTGCCCGGGGTGGCTGTTCCACCCATAGTGGCGCCCATGTCCGCTGGCACCCGCGTGCTCCTCGTCGACGACGACGAGTTCACGCGCTTCCTGCTCGTGCGGGCCCTCGCGTCCTTCGGCTACGACGAGGCGGTCGCCTGCGACGGTGCGCCCGCGGCCGTCGTGGCGGCGGAGACCCTCCGACCCCACGTGGCCATCCTGGACCTCGACCTCGGGCCGGGGCCGAGCGGCATCGATCTCGCCCACGCTCTTCGCCGAGAGCAGCCCGACCTCGCGATCATCCTTCTCACGTCCTTCGAGGACCCTCGGCTCCTCGTCGGCTCAGCCGCGCTGCCCTCCGGCACGATCTATCTCACCAAGCGCGCGGTGGGCAATGACGAGGTTCTGCCTCGTGCGATGGAGACGGTCCTGGCCAGCCCCTGCGCCGACACGAACGCGCGCATCGGCAAGGGGATGGCGACTCCCCTGTCCTTGAGCGACAACCAGGTCGACATCATGCGCCTCGTCGCCGAAGGCCACTCCAATGCCGAAATTGGCCGGCGCCTTCACCTGACCGAGCGGGGAGTGGCCAAGGCCGTGTCACGACTCGTGAAGCAACTCGGTCTCGAGTCCGGCGCCGACGGCAACGTTCGCGTGCTGATCACGCAGGCCTACTTCCAGTACTCCGGTCAGACACATCCGCGCTGACGCGGCGGTCACGCTTGCGCCGCCGACGCCTGGTCCAGCGCGTTGAGGAAGACCTCGACCGGCTGTGCTCCCGAGACGCCGTACGCGCGATCGATCACAAAGAACGGCACCCCGTTGGCGCCGAAGGTCCGCGCGAGAACCTGGTCCTGCACTACCTGGTCGAGGTACGCCGACCCCGCAAGCACGTCGCGAGCAGCATCGGCATCGAGACCCGCCTCGACGGCCAGCGCGACGAGATCTTCTGCACTGAAGACGCCGCGACCCTGCTCGAAGTAGGCCGAGTACATGGTCTCGATCAGTCGCTGCGCCGTCGCGGGGTCGGTCTCCTGGGCCCACAGCACCAGGCGATGGGCATCGCGAGTGTTGCCCGTCATGCACAGGTCCAGGCGGTAGTGCAGGCCCTCGCCCGCGGCCACCTCGGTGACGTTGCCCATCATCGCGAGTGCCTCATCGCGGCTGACGCCGTACTTGGCAGCGAGATGGTCGACTGTCGGCTCGGTCGTGGTGCTCGCGGTGGGATCGAGTTGGAAGGCTCGGTGCACGATCTCCACCTGGTCAGTGAGGCCTCGCTGATCGAGCGCTTGCTGCAGGCGCTTCTTGCCGATGTAGCACCAGGGGCACACCACGTCGGCCCAGACCTCGATACGCATGGCTGCAGTCAAGCACCCCGCATGACCGTCGCCGCGATGCTGTCCCAGTCCTGTCGCATCTGCCTCCCGCTGCGTTCCCGCCCATTCCACGAAAGCACCTCCGCCCTGACGGTAGGGGGATGACCGACAACACTGCAGATGACCGAAAGTCACAGACCCAGACGAAGACCGACGACATCGAGCGGCTCATGGCAGCGATCGGCCAGGCCCAGTTGTCAGCGGGCTATCCGGTCAACGAGGTCAACGACACGTTGTCCCGGATCTCGCAGGCGTACGACCGGCCACAGCTCACCGGATATGTCCTGCCCAACGCGGTGTTCGTCGACGACGAACGCACGGGCCGTGCCCGGGTGCTGACGAGCAACATCGGATCGATGCGACTCGATCAAGCCACGCAGGTCCACCGAGTGGTCCGTGACGCGGTTGCCCGACACCTGAATCCGGTAGAGGCGATCGCCAAACTGGCGGCGGTGCAGGACATGAAGGCTCGTTTCCCTCAGTGGGCGGTGGTCCTCGCCAACGGTCTCGCCGCCGCGGGGTTCGCGCTTGTCTTTCGCGTGAGCCTGTGGGGCGTCCTCATCGCCGGCGTGCTCGGCGCGCTCGTGGGTCTCGCGCTCACCCTCACCGCCAACCGACCCACACTCGCGGCCCTTGTCCCCTTCACGTCGGCGTTCGTCGCCGCTTTCGTGGTCTTCACAGCGAGTGCCTACTTCGACGCGGAGGTGCAGCCCGTGCGCGTGGTCGCAGCTCCGATCATCACCCTGATCCCGGGCGTTGGACTCACGCGTGGGACTCAGGAACTGGCGAATAACCAGATCGTGTCGGGTTCATCACGACTCATCAGCGCGAGCGTCCAGATTCTCGTGCTCACCTTCGGCATCCTCACCGGCGCGCGGCTGGCACCCCTGCAGGACTACAACTTCGCCGATCTCACTGATGCTCTGCTGCCGTGGTGGGCCGCGTGGATCGGGGTGCTCCTCTTCGCTATCGGACAGTCCGTCGTGTCCAACGAACCCCGGGGGGCCATGCGCATCGTGATCGTCCTCCTGCTCGCGACCTACGGCGTCCAGACCCTGGTGTCGGCGACCATCGATCCGATCCTGGCGTCGGGTGTCGCCGCCGGCGCGGCCCTCCTGGGGGCCACCGTGGTGCAGCGCCGCTCCCGGCGTGGCTTCCCGGCATTCGCCCTCTTTGAGCCCGTCTTCTGGCTGCTCGTCCCCGGCTCGCTCGGTCTTGTTGCGCTCACCCAGGAGTTCGCAGCAAGGGACGCGGCACTCACACAGCAGGTCGATGCTGCGGGCAACAACGCGTCCTCGGTGATCGGTCTGACGACAGGCACGGACGTGCTGACAGTGGCTGCGGGCACAATCATCGCGATCACTATCGGGATGCTCGTCGCTAGCGCGATCGCACGCCTGGTGCCTATGCGCCAGTCGCCGCCGGCCAGTGGCGTCCGGAGTGGAGGCTAGGGGACTCGAACCCCTGACTTCTGCCTTGCAAAGGCAGCGCTCTACCAGCTGAGCTAAGCCCCCGTGGGACGCTCGATACTACCCGGGCCCTCGGGCGCCCCGGGCGCTCGGTGATCGAGATCGCGGAGCGCCGCCTCTGAGCGATGGGCGACACCTCGCTCGAGGGAGTTCACCACCAGGTGGCGGCTGTGACGTCGGAGCATGAGGCCATCACGGTCCTT
>JBEAQC010000061.1:0-5860 GCA_041164085.1 Actinomycetota bacterium | reverse complement strand
TGCGCGAGCCCATGATCGCCTCGATGAAGTCGATGAGGTCACCGGACATCGCGGTGAGGTCCTCGACCGCCGCACGCCAGGCGAGTGCCGGCGACAGCCCCTCGGTGACCCCGTCGAGGGTGAGTCCCTCATGGCTGACCTCGGCGATGCGGAAGGGGACGCTCGCGCGGTCCTGTCGCAGGGCTTGCTCAGAGACCTCACGCCGCGTCTCGCGATCGGTGATCCCCAGCAGGGCAGCCATGCGCTCCAGCGACAGCCCGGTGAGCAGGCCACCGACGATGCACAGGTAGCCCGGGACGATCCCCCAGCCCACCCCGACGTCGCGTTCGCCGAGCCGCTCGACGGTGTCGCGGTCCATTGGCGGGAACATTCGCAGCAGGGCCTCGGCCGTGCCCATGGAATCGGTGAGGACGCCCAGTCGCATCGCGCCCATGGCGAACGACGCGGCCTCATGGTCGAGTCCCGCCACGGTGAGGGCCGCACCCCGCAGCCGTTCGGGTGCTTCTGCGCCGACGGTGCCCGCGGGCTCGCCGGCCCAGATGATGCGCTCCGGAAGCAGATCCCCGACGAGCTCGGTTGCCGGAACCCAGGGCGCGTCGGCGAGCACGTCGTACAGGCCGGAGCGGGACACAAGCGATCGCTCGACGACTTGGTCACCGCCCATCGCGTGGACGATCCAATCGGCAACGCCAAGGTGTCGGGCGGCCCGTGAGCGGGTGTCGGGGAAGGCGTCGTAGAGGTAGAGCACCTTGGCCAGTGATGGCTTGGAGTTCAGGCGGATCCCGCAGGCGCGACGGAACTCCTGCCGCGTGACGCGCGCGCGAATGGGCTCAGCCAGGCCCCGGGGGTCGTACCACGCAAGGGTCGGTGCACAGGGTCGGCCGTGCTCATCGAGGAGAGCACCCGCCTCGGCGATGCCCGTGACACCGACCCCGCGCACGCGCGCCCCGCTCGGCACTCGCTCGTCGTCGAGGCATTGATCCGCGACCCGCATGGCGGTCGCGGCCAACAGATCGGCGTCGGAATCGGCGCAGGCTCCGTCGTGCCGCCACGGCGTGACCGCGTCTGCCTCACCGAGGACGGCGCCATCGACACCCACCGCCACGGCCTTGATCCGGGTCGTCCCAACGTCGATGCCGACGAGCACCTCGGTCATCGTCAGCGCGCAGCCTCGGGGGCGTCGGGTGCTGGCGGTCGGCACGCGACGGCGACGAGCGCGCCGTCGGCAGTCCAGTCGCCCGCCGCGTACGGCATGAGGAGCACGTCGCCCCTGGCGACCGGGTGAAGTCCGTCGCCGGCCGTGATTGACCCGGCGCCATCCAGGACGACAATGACCGCGAAGCCCGCGTCGACGGGTACGGATCCCGCGCTCGTATCGATGTGCTGTGCGCGGAAGTAGCTGTCGGCCTCGCTGGGGAGCGCGGATGTCAGACCGGCGCGATCGATCTCCTCCCTGCGTACGACGAGCCGATCGAGGTCCGCATCGGTGACCGCGGACGTGTCAACGGCCTGTAGCGCGACGTCGAAACCCAGATCCAGGTGCCCGTCGCGATCACCGTCGACAGCGAAGTCCTGCCATTCGAGCAGGATCGACAGGTCGGTGGGCTCCTGGAGCTCCAGCACGAACACGCCCTCCTGGACGGTGTGGGGGAGGCCGGCGGGGACCAGCATGGCGTCACCGGGTCTGACTTCGCGGGTGCGCAGCGAGGCGAGCAGCCCGGCGCTGTCGTGAGCGGTGACCATCGCTGCCACCTCCGACAGCGGCATGGCCTCGGCGAAGCCAACTCCGACACGGGCGCCGGGCGGGGCGTCGACGACGTACCACGCCTCGGTCTTGCCGTGGGCCAAGCCGAGGTGACGTCGGGCGAACTCGCGATTGGGGTGAAGGTGTACCGGAAGGCGCTGGCCGAGATCGAGGAACTTCACGAGGACCTCGACGTCGCTCCCGTAGCGCGCGACGTGCGCGGGACCGAGCCACGCTTGGGGGTCGGCGATCACCGCGTCGCGGAGATAGCCGTCACCGGGCAGCGCGCTCAGGCCCTGTGTCTGTTGGCCGAACCGCGTGGTGGTGGAGCCGATCCACTCCTCCGGTCGCTGAGGGCCGCCGGGGCCACCGCGCAACCGGCCGATGCGGTCGCCACCGCGATAGAAGTGGTCGAATTGGTTGACCGGCAGCAGTACCGGGAAGGGAGTCTTCGTCACGCCCCCATAGTGGCACCAGTCGGCCGATAGGGTGCAGGGGTCGCGGGGGATCGCATGACAGAAGGGAGACACCGTGTCGGATTCGGCGTATCGGCTCCGCAGGCTCTTCAATCCCGACTCTGGGCGCTGCCTCGACATCGCCGTCGACCACGGATTCTTCGGTCAGGGGGCCTTCCTCACCGGCATCGAGGATCTCCCGACCGCGGTGACGACACTCGTCGCCGCCGACCCCGATGCCATCCAGCTCACTCCGGGCCAGGCGCGCCTGCTGCAGTCGCAGGGCGGACGCCGACGACCCGCCCTGGTGATGCGCACCGACGTGGCCAATGTCTACGGCAGCGTCCTGCCGGACCACATGTTCAGTGCCATTGCGCCCGATCCCGTGCTCACCGCCGTCCGACTCGATGCCGCGTGCGTCGTCGTGAATCTGCTCGACCTGCCGGGCCGCCCTGAGGTGCGTGAGGCCTGCATTCGCAACGTCATGGAGTTGAGGCAGCAGTGCGATCACTACGGCATGCCCCTCATGGTCGAGCCGCTCGTGATGAAGGAGACCGACGCCGGTCCCTACACCGTCAACGGCGACGTCGATCTCATCGTTCCCATTGTCCGGCAGGCGGTCGAGCTCGGTGCCGACGTCATCAAGGCGGACCCCACGGACGACACATCGCTGTACGGCGAGGTCGTGCGCACGGCCTCGGGCATCCCGGTCTTGATCCGGGGTGGCGGGCGCGTCTCCGATGAGGAGGTCTTCACTCGCACGGCGGCGCTGCTCGCGGAAGGGGCCGCGGGGCTCGTCTATGGCCGCAACATCATCCAGCACGACAGGCCTGCTGCGATGACACGTGCGCTCATGGCGATGCTCCACGAGGGTGCGGACCCGCAGCGCGCGATGGAGATCGTCCGCGCATCATGACGACCGCGACCGACGTCCGCATCGGGGTCATCGGCGGTGGCCTCATGGGCCGCGAACTTGTCGGGGTATGCGGCCGGTGGCCACTCCTGGTGGATCATCCGGTGCGGCCTCGGGTCACAGCCGTGGCCGATCCAGCGCCTGCGGCCCGTGAATGGTTTCGCAACTCGGCGGGTGTCGAGCGGTTGACGGCCGACTGGCATGAGCTGGTTAATTCCGATGACATCGACGTCCTCTACATCGCCGTTCCACATCAACTCCATGAGGACATCTACGCCGCCGCCGCTGAGGCCGGGCGGGACTTCCTCGGGGAGAAGCCCTTCGGCATTGACATGGCCGCTGCCGAGCGGGTCGTCGCCGCGATCGACCGTTCGTCGGCCTTCGTGCGGGTGTCCAGCGAGTTTCCCTTCTACCCGGGTGCGCTCCGTGCCTATGACTACGCGGCCTCCGGTGCGCTCGGGGATGTGCTCGATGTGCGAAGCGGCTTCTGGCACTCCTCCGATATCAATCGCGCCAAGCCCATCAACTGGAAGCGACGCGTGGAGACCTGCGGCGAGATCGGGGTCATGGGGGATCTCGGCCTCCATGTCGCGCATGTGCCGCTGCGCCTGGGCTGGCAACCTCGACTGGTCTACGCGCGCCTGGATGACGTCGTCGCCGAGCGGCCCGGGCCGGACGGAACGCCGGTCGCCTGCGACACGTGGGACAACGCGCTGCTGACCTGCACCGCGCATCCACCTGCCGGGCGAGACTTCACCATGCTGTGGGAGACGCGGCGTATCGCACCCGGGCACGCCAACACATGGTTCTTCGACGCGGTCGGCATGGACGGAGGAGTGCGCTTCTCCACCCGTGAGCCCACCATCCTGCGACGTTTCGCCATGAGAGATGGCGAGCAGGTCTGGGAGGAGGTGCAGCCGGGCAACGTCTCAGCGTGGCCGGTCCTCTCGGGTGCGATCTTCGAATTCGGTTTCGCGGATGCGCTGCTGCAGATGTGGGCTTCCTACCTCGCCGAGCGCGCGGGGGCCCTGGGAGATCGCTTCGGCACGGCGACGCCGCACGAGGCGCTCTCCGCTCACCGGGTCTTCGATGCCGCTCTACGCTCGCAGCGCAGCGAATCGCCCCAGGTGCCCTGATTCGAGTGCTTGGATGGAGCCATGTCCAAGAGCCAGGGGGAGAAGCCCGGCGCGGGTGAGCGCAAGATGAAGCGGCTACCGCGAGAGTTCTACGAGCAGACGCTGTACGCCCTGCAGGGCGAGCTCGTGACCATGCAGGAATGGGTGAAGTCCACGGGTGCACGCATCGTCGTCGTCTTCGAGGGGCGCGACGCGGCCGGCAAGGGCTCGACCATCAAGCGTGTGACGGAGTACCTGAATCCGCGGACCGCCCGGATCGTTGCGCTTCCCACTCCGACGGAGAGACAGCGCACACAGTGGTACTTCCAGCGCTACGTCGAGCAACTGCCCGCGGCAGGAGAGATCGTGCTCTTCGATCGCTCCTGGTACAACCGCGCGGGTGTGGAGCGCGTCATGGGCTTCTGCACGCCGGACGAGTATCAGCGCTTCCTGCGCCAGGCGCCGATCTTCGAGCGCATGCTCATCGACGACGGAATCCTGCTGCGCAAGTACTGGTTCAGCGTGAGCAATCACGAGCAGGAGAAGCGCTTTGCCTCGCGCCTCAATGACCCGATGCGCCAGTGGAAGCTCTCACCCATGGACCTCGAATCCATCACCCGATGGGAGGACTACTCGCGCGCCAAGGACGAGATGATGGTGCACACGGACACGTCCGAGTCCCCGTGGTTCGACGTCGAGGCCGATGACAAGCGGCGCGCGCGCATCAACATGATCCATCACCTGCTCTCCACCGTCCCCTACGAGCCGGTGACGCGCCCTCCTCTGACGCTGCCCACGCGTCCCGACGGTCACGGCTACCGCCGCCCGCCGCGTGATCTGACGCGCTACGTGCCGGACTTTGCCGGGGAGCTGCTTGCGAGCGAGTCAGGCTCCTGATCGCTTGAGCCGCCGAGTCGGCGACTGAGTTCGGCGTTGCCGATCGCGCCGATGAGGATGACGTAGGCCGAGATGTAGAGCACGAGGCTCAAGATGACGGTGCTCGCCAAGGTCCCGTAAATCGCCTGGTAACTCGTCGCGAAGCGCAGGTAGATTCCGAATCCGATGACGACGGCAAGGGTGCCCACGGCGCCGAAGGCAGCACCCGGCCAATTCAAGCGCGGTGATTCCCTGAGCGCCGAGGTCCGGAAGAACGCCACCAGCATGCCGGTGGCGAGGACGAGACCGATCGCGATGCCCAGCGTGAAGGCCAGTGCTCGCCAGGGCTCCGCCTGGGTCGATGCCCACGCCGCACCGGCCCCGGCGGCGATGAGCATGACGCCGAGGATGAGGATCGAACTGAGGCTGCCGATGTAGGCGACGACGCGAGCGCTGACATAGTGCTGCGGGTCGAGCCCGTACGCGATACGCACGGCTCGCTGGAAGGCGTAGATGCCGCTCGAGACCGCCCACAGGACCGTGATGAGAGAGATGGCCAGGCTCCAGGACACCTGAGTCCCGGAAGCCTTGGCCGCCGCCTGGATTTGGCTGGCGAGAAGGCTCCCGAAGGAGTCAGGGGCGACTGACTGGAGTGAGCGCACGGCTTCGTCGAGGACCTGGGGATCGACGATGCGGCCGAAGATGATGCTGATCGCGATCAGCGCCGGCGTGATGGCGATGGCAGCCCAGAACGCGA
>JBEAQC010000060.1:0-2661 GCA_041164085.1 Actinomycetota bacterium | reverse complement strand
TACGCCCGAAGATCAGCCACCACAGCAGCACGAGGATCGCCACGAGGACGACGAGCACGATGACGCGTCGCCGCCAGTAGACACCGGACGGCTCAGGGCCGATCGGCGACATGAGCCCACTCACGGGTCAGCACCGTACTCCCTTGTCCGGTCAGCCATGGCAGCATCGGCGTATGCCCGACCCCGCCGCCTCGCGCCCTTCGCGGCGCTCCCCCACTATGCCGGCTGATTTGCGGGCTGATACCGGTCCTTCCACCCACCTGGGCAAGCAAAATCGGGTGATCAGGCGCTGGTTCACCCACCGAGCCAGATCACTACCGTGGCGTCGGAACCCCGTCACCGGGCCACATCCCCAGGGCTGGGGGGTCCTGGTCTCCGAATTCATGCTCCAGCAGACCCCCGTGGATCGGGTGCTGCCGGCCTGGACCACCTGGCTGAAGCGGTGGCCGGCGCCCTCGGATCTGGCCGCATCGTCCCCCGGCGAGGCCATCACCGCCTGGGGCCGGTTGGGCTATCCGCGCCGGGCCCTGCGGCTGCACGCCGCAGCCGAGCGCATCGCGATCGAGCATGCCGACCTGGTGCCGGCCGACGACGCCGCCCTGCGCGCCCTGCCCGGTGTCGGCGAATACACGTCGGGCGCTGTCCGAGCGTTCGCCTACGGGCAGCGCGCGCTCGCGCTCGACACCAATGTCAGGCGCGTCATCGCCCGGCATGACCTCGGCCAGGAATTTCCCACTCCGTCGATTACCCGCGCGGAAGTGGAGTACGCCGACTCGATCCAGCCCGCTGGCGCGGGACCCGCATCGGCGTGGATGGCAGCGATCATGGAACTCGGGGCCCTGGTCTGCACGGCCCGTCGCCCCGCCTGCGAGGAGTGCCCGGTGAGGGGCTCGTGTCGCTGGCTGGCTCTTGGGAAGCCGCCGGGAGAGCGGCCTCGCCGCCAGGCGGGCTACGCGGGTTCTGATCGCCAGGCCCGCGGGGCGATCCTCGCGGTGCTCCGGCAGGCGGGTGCGCCGGTGAGCCAGCGGCGGGTGGACCTGGCCTGGCCCGAGGCTCGCCAGCGAGCCCGGGCGCTGGACAGCCTGGTGGCCGATGGCCTGGTCGCCCCGGCAAGCCGGGGCCGCTGGCAACTGCCGACCTGAAAGGTGCGGACGCGGAGCCGTTACGGGGTGCCGGGAGGCTCAGCCTCGAGTGGCACGCGATCGGACTCGCGCACGGCCATGCGCGTGCCCATCGCCAGGTCCAGGCGCAGATCGACCCAGGTGCGATCACCGGCGATGCCGATGCCCGCGCACTCGTTGCTGCCCCGGGGACTTGCGCGGACGGCCGAGACCTCGATGAGCGTGGGCCGCTCGATCGCACGGACGACCACCTCGTCACCGGTGCACAGTCCGGCGTCCGGCAGTGCCACGGCGACCTGGATCAGATTGGGATCATCGGTCGCGCGCCAACTCACCGGGGTGAGAGGTGCCTCCTCGGTCCCGAGGGCACGCAGGGGGCCGATGCCGGCGACGAGACCACCGAGGACGACGAGGGCGAGCACCACGACCACCGACCCGATCGCCCACATCCAGAAGACGGGTGAACGTCGCCGCCGGGGTGCGTCGTACTCGCGCAGGCCGGGGATGAGCGGACCGCCGCTAGGCATCCCCGACCCCCTCGCGCATCAGTCCGTGCCGGCTGTCTCGATCGGAGGAGTGTCGGGCACATCCGCCTTGGGTGTCGAGACGAAGGTGAACTCCTTGCCTTCAGCACCATCGACCACGTCGACGAGCACGATGGACCCCGGGGTGATCTCGCCGAAGAGCATCTTCTCGCTGAGCGGATCCTCGATCTCGCGCTGGATCGTGCGGCGCAGCGGCCGGGCGCCCATGGACGAGTCGTAGCCGCGCTCGGCAAGGAGCTCGCGCGCGGACTGCGTCAGGTCGAGCGAGATGTCGCGGTCCTTGAGGCGCTCGTCGAGCAGGTTGACCATGAGGTCGACGATCTGCACGATCTCGGCCCTGCTGAGCTGATGGAAGACGATCGTGTCATCGATGCGGTTGAGGAACTCAGGGCGGAAGTGCTGCTTGAGCTCCTGTTGCACCTTGGTCTTCATGCGCTCGTACGCCGACAGGTCGTCATTCTCGGGAGCGAAGCCGAGCATGACGCCCTTGGACACGTCGCGGCTACCGAGGTTGGTCGTCATGATGATGACGGTGTTCTTGAAGTCGACCACGCGACCCTGGGCGTCGGTGAGACGTCCTTCCTCCAGCACCTGCAGGAGCGAGTTGAAGATGTCCGGGTGCGCCTTCTCGACCTCGTCGAAGAGCACGACCGAGAAGGGCTTGCGACGGACCTTCTCCGTCAGCTGGCCACCCTCTTCGTAGCCGACGTAGCCGGGAGGCGATCCGAAGAGACGCGACGCCGTGTGCTTCTCGGAGTACTCACTCATGTCCAGTGAGATCAGCGCATCCTCGTCACCGAAGAGGAACTCGGCGAGAGTCTTGGAGAGCTCGGTCTTGCCGACGCCCGAGGGCCCGGCGAAGATGAACGACCCCGAGGGACGCTTGGGGTCCTTCAGGCCCGCGCGGGTGCGGCGGATCGACTTGGACAGGGCCTTGATCGCCTGCTCCTGGCCGATGACCCGGCGGTGCAGCTCCTCCTCCATGCGGATGAGGC
>JBEAQC010000059.1:0-5169 GCA_041164085.1 Actinomycetota bacterium | reverse complement strand
GCGCCTCACGGATGACCCTCTCGGGATGGTGCGTGAACGTCGTCACAAGCAGGGGAA
Organism: Actinomycetota bacterium; assembly: GCA_041164085.1. Classification (GTDB taxonomy): domain Bacteria; phylum Actinomycetota; class Actinomycetes; order S36-B12; family S36-B12; genus Mxb001. The sequence continues at coordinate 5,112 of JBEAQC010000059.1, read as the reverse complement.
TGAGGCGAGGAGGGACCATGGACTGGCGCCACGATGCTGCCTGCCGTGATGAGGATCCCGAGCTGTTCTTCCCCATCGGCAACACCGGCCCTGCGCTCCTGCAGATCGAGGAGGCCAAGGCCGTCTGCCGTCGCTGCGATGTGATCGATGACTGCCTCCAGTGGGCCCTCGAGACCGGTCAGGATGCCGGGGTCTGGGGTGGCCTGAGCGAGGACGAGCGGCGCGCCCTCAAGCGACGCAACGCGCGGCTTCGCGCTCGCACCACGGCCTGAGCGTCAGCCCGTCGTCTCCACCTCGATCATCACCGCGGTCCCCCCGTCTACGTCCATCGTCAGCCTCCCCCGCAGGTCCTGCTCGATGAGCGATCGCACGATCTGCAGGCCGAGGCCTTCCTCGACCGCCTCAGGCAGACCGCGACCGTCGTCGGTCACCCGCACGCGCAGCATCAACTCGCCGCGTGATGGCGAGACGGTGATCACACTCGCATGGGCATGTTCGACGGCGTTGTGCACGATCTCCGACACAGCCATCGCAAGCGGTGTCGCCACTTCAGTGTCGATAACACCGATCGATCCCTCGCGGACGATCGTCACACCCGCCGAATACGCCACGGCGAGATCACGCTCCACAGCGAGAATGCGGTCAATGACAACGTCGAAGTCGATGCGGTCCCCCGGCTCCTGGGCGAGGACCTCATGGATGGCTGCGATCGCTGCCACTCTCCTGCCCGCCTCGGCAAGGGCCTCGCGGGCCTCGTCCGCCGTGACCCGGCGCGATTGAAGGCGCAGTAGGGCGCCCACCGTCTGCAGGTTGTTCTTGACGCGGTGATGCACCTCTCGCAGTGAGGCGTCCTTGCTCAGAAGCGCCCGCTCACGCCGGCGCAGATCCGTGATGTCGCGCACCAGGACGATTGCGCCCTGCGGCACACCGCCAGGACGGAGCGGCACTGAACGCAGCGTCACGCATGCTGAGGGGTTCTCGACCTCGGCGTACGTCGCAATGCGCCCGCCGGCGGCCAGTGCCAGCGACTCGTCAACGGGCCCAGGCCGATGCCACAGTCGCGTAGCGATGGCCGCGAGTTCAGCGCCTTCGAGGGGACGCGCGAGTCCCAGTCGCCGGAATGCAGACACGGCATTCGGGCTCGCGAACGTCACGCGACCCTGGACATCGACGCGCAGCAGGCCATCACCGACGCGCGGCGGTGCGCTTCCGGTCGCCCAGTCCGCGTCACCGGGAGGGAAGGTGCCCTCACCGCACATCGTGAGCAGCGCATTGGACAGGTCGAGGTACACGTCCTCCAGATGCCCCGCGCGGTGCGTCCCCGCATAGCGCTCGATGACACCCACCACGCGCGCATCGCGGCGGACCGGGATCGCCTGAGCTCCGTCGGCACCAGCGGCCCGACGCCCTGACGCGGCCGCCCTGTCAAGGAGTCCCTTGCGACCGCGGGGCACGAACGTGCCGACCAGATCCTGGGTCACCGCCGTCGGCGACGTCGAGGGCCGGACAAGCGCAGCAGCCACCCAGCCCCCCGCGTTCCAGGTGGGCAGCCACAGGACAAGGTCGCTCATGGCGAGATCGGCGATGAGGGCCCACGCGCCCACCAATGCCTGGAGGTGCTCGACATCAGCCGGGGCGAGGTCAGTCCGCTCCCGGGCCAGACGGTCGAGGCTCCCCATGCCCGGGCAGGCTAGGCGGTGGCGTCAGCGGCGCGCGGACCGGCCCCCGGTAGCCTGCCGGAGTCGAAGGGATCCCCGTGCAGAACAAGACGCTCATCACGGTCACGGCCATCGTGGCACTCGTCGCCCTGGGCGTGAGTGTCCTCGCGCTCGCCATCCTGTGAGCGCGGTGCGCTGATGACCGAGGCTCACGGCGGCACCCAGACCGTGCAGGCCGCGGCCCGCCACGGATCGCGACATCTCTTCACCCTCTCGGGTGCCCACATCTTCCCGCTCTACGACGCAGCGGTCGGGGGCATCTCCAGCGTGCAGTCGGGTGCGGATGGCCCGATGCGCATCATCGACGTGCGGCACGAGCAGACGGCGGTCTTCGCGGCCGAGGCGATGGGCAAACTTACGCGCACCCCCGGCTTCGCCGCGGTCACCGCAGGACCCGGAGTCACCAACGCCGTGAGCGCTGTAGCCGGTGCGTGGGTCAACGGTTCGCCCCTGGTGCTCGTCGGGGGACGCGCGCCCGACGGCCGCTGGGGATCCGGTGCGCTGCAGGAGATCGACCATCCGCCACTGCTTGCGCCGGTGACGAAGTCCGCCGTGACGGTGCATGACGCGGCCGGCGTCGGTGCCGCGATCGATGCCGCCTTCACTCTCGCCGGCTCGGCGCATCGCGGACCGGCCTTCGTCGACATCCCTATGGACGTGCTCTTCACCCCAGCCGTGCCCGCGACCGGGGATAGCCACCCCGTCCCCCTTCCGGTCAAGGGCGACCTCGATCGCATCGCCGCACTTCTGCGCGCTGCCGAGCGACCCGTGCTCATCCTGGGCAGCGATGTGTGGGCCGATGGAGCAGATGACGCGGCCCGCGCGTTCGTGGATGCGATCGGGCTACCGGTCATCGCCAACGGCATGGCCCGCGGCATCCTGCCGCCGAGGCACCCGATGCTCGTCACGCGCGCCCGCGGCGCCGCGTTCGCCGGGGCAGACCTCGTGATGGTCGTCGGCACTCCACTGGACTTCCGCCTCGGCTACGGCAACTTCGGCAATCCGCCGGCGCCGGTCATCCATGTGGCTGACTCCCCCGGACAGCTCGCGACGCATCGCGAGCTCGCGGCAAGCGCGAGCGGCGACCTGAGCCGATTCTTCCTCGACCTGGCCACATTGGTCGGGGAGCCGCTTGGCATCGAGGAGTGGGCGGCCGGCCTGCGCGCGCGGGCTGATGCTGCGATCGCCGGTGACGCCGCCGATCTCGCAAGCGATGCCGATCCGATCCACCCCGCGCGCATCTACGGCGAGTTACTCCCCCGCCTGGCTGACGATGCTGTGGTGATCGGCGATGGGGGCGACTTCGTCTCGTTCGCCGGACGCTACGTCGAGCCGAAGCGCCCCGGACACTGGCTTGATCCCGGACCGTACGGCTGCCTCGGCACCGGCCCGGGCTACGCCATGGCCGCTCGACTGGCTCACCCGTCCTCGCAGGTGGTGCTCCTGCTGGGCGATGGGGCCGCTGGCTTCTCGCTCATGGACGTGGACTCCCTCGTGCGCCACGACCTGCCGGCGGTCATCGTCATCGGCAACAACGCGGGCTGGAATCTCGAGCGCCATCCCATGCGCTTCCTCTACGGGTACGACGTCGCCGCCGACCTGCGTCCCACGCCGTACGACGAGATCGTGCGCGCTCTGGGCGGAGCAGGCGAGACGGTCACGGCGCCCGGGGATATCGGCCCAGCGCTCGATCGGGCCTTGGCGTCGGGGGCGCCCTACGTCGTCAACGTGATGACCGATCCCGAGATCGCGTACCCGCGGTCGACGACAGGGGTCTAGCGGCGACGCTGGGAGTCAGCGCCCGCGCACAGCTTGAGCACAACCGGCCTAGCATCCTGCGCCGGGCCGGACCAGCCGCGCGGCCGCAACTCGATGTGCAGGTGCACAGCACCCGGTGATCCGGTGTCACCCATGGTGCCGATGAGCTGCCCGGCCTTCACCGTGTCGCCCCGCCCGACGAAGATCTTGTCGAAGTGGCCGTAGAACCACATCGAGCCCTTCTTGTCGGTGATGTCGAGGATGAGGGCGCCGTTGCCCTGGAACCCACTGCGGGTGACGCGGCCGGCATCCACGGCATAGATCGGGGTGCCCCGGGTGCCGAGGAGATCGAAGCCCTGGTGGTTGCGGCCCGCGCCGAGGCCGTCACCGTTGCGGAAGTCCACGGCGGGGCAGTAGCGGCCATCCACCTGGACGTCGCCGAAGGTCTCGTCGGCCGCGGCTGCCTCGCGGGCGATGGCCCGGCCGAGCACGGCCCAGGTCTCGGCGCCGACAACGCCGGTCGGCTCGAGGTCATTGGCCTGCTGGAGCTTGACCACCGCGATGCGGGTGACCGGGCCGAAGTAGCCGGTGGCCCGGACCTCGAGCGCGCGCTGCAGGACCCGCACGGGTTCGCCGTTGCTCCCAGTGCTGAGTTCGGGGGCTCCGGCAGCGAAGGCCGGGGTGCGGGGCTTGGCCGGGGCAGCCTGGCTGGCCACCGGCATCGCCGCGAGTGCACCGACCGCGACGACCGCCACGAGTGCTGCGGCGAGCGATCGACGTGCAGCCATGGGGCCTCCGGTCTTCGGTCCGGGTGCGTTCCGACCTCGGCTTCGCCTCGGTGGGCCAGGCCCGGCGGTGCGGCGAGCCGCCCCTGTCGGGCTCTCCCGGGTCTGCCCTGCGACAGACCTGGGAAATATAACAGGAAGGTCACGAACGGGCCTCCCGGACCTCAGGCCGGGCTGGAATCAGCCCGCAGGGAGGGAGTACACCCTCAGGGCCACCTCAGGAGTCGGATGGTGGTCTCGGGCGGGGACCCGGGCGAAGCCGGAGGCGGCATAGAGCGACGCGGCGGGCTCGTTGCCCTCGAGCACGCTGCAGACCAGGGGCCGCCCAGCAGCACGTGCGATGACGGCGTCCACGAGCGCCCGAGCGACTCCCTGGCGCCATGCCTTCGGGGCGACCGCCATGAAGCGGAACTCAAGCTCCCCCGGCTCGGCTACCTCAGCGAGGGCCTGTCCGGAGTCGACGAGCGTGACGGTGCCGACGAGTTCTCCGTCCCGCAGCGCCACGAGGATCGCTGAACCCTCCGCATGGCCGGGCGCATCGCGCAGGACGTTGGCGTAACCGACCTCCTCGGTGGCCATGCCGTAGCCGGTCCGGTAGGCCTCCACGCGCAGTGCCCCCACGGCGGGGAGTTCCGCAGGAAGTGCCTCACGGACGATGAGGTCGCCTCCGAGGCGGGCGAGGAAGGGCTCACGACGTACGACGACGCGGGTGATCTCGCCCCGAGCGATCAGGACGGGGTCGCCACCGGCGTCGTGGTGGGCCATCACCTGGAAGCGCAGCAGCCGGCCATCCCGGTGGATGAGTTCTGCGGTCACGCCCACCGACGCACCCACCGGGCTGGCGGCGAGGT
>JBEAQC010000058.1:0-7081 GCA_041164085.1 Actinomycetota bacterium | reverse complement strand
CGGGCATCTCCCTCGGCCTGGCCTACGGGATCTTCACCGCTTTCGCGATCCTGTCGATCCCCTTCGTGTTGAAGTACGTCCGCGAGACCAAGGGCGTCAGCCTGGAGGACATGGGGCAGCTGGAGGGGGCCCGCGCGTCCTGAGGGGCCAAAACCATCGGCACCGCGTAGCCTCGTAAGTCACCCCCGGGAGATGCGAGGTCGACCCAGTGCAGAGTCCATGGGCCTTCCTTCGCACGGCCGGTCACCGGCTGAGCGTCGTGTGGCGCCACTCGCCGCAGCGGATCCGTCGAGCGGCGATTCTGGCGCTCACCGTCCTCAGCGCCTACGTGGTCGCGCGCCTACTCTTCACGCGCGACGAAGCGAATCCGCTGTCCTTCTGGATGCTCTTCATCGCGGAGGCGATGAGTCTGCTCAGCCTCATCCTTTTCGCCTACGAGGCGTGGAGGCTCCCCCCGCTCGCAAAGCACGAGCCACTGCGTACATCCGTGGATATCGCTATTGCGACGTACAACGAGCCGATCGACATCCTCGAGCCGACGATCGTCGCGAGCCTGCGTGTCTGGGACGTGCGACACGTCTGGGTGCTTGATGACGGTCGTCGCGATGAGGTGCGCCAGCTCTGCGAGGACCTGGGGGCGCGGTATGCCACGCGCGAGGACAACAAGCACGCGAAGGCAGGCAACATCAACGCCGCTCTTCCGCGGATCGACTCCGAGCTCATCCTCTTCCTCGACGCTGACCACGTCCCTCAGCGCAATGCGATCGTCGACATGTCGGGCTACTTCCGCGACCCCTCCGTGGCCCTCGTCCAAAGCCCGCAGGACTTCCGCAATCGGGACTCGGCGCAGCACACACACGGCACCCATCACGAGCAGTCGCTGTTCTTCGAGGTCCTCATGCCGGCTCGCGAGCGGCATCAGGCGGTGTTCTGGTGCGGCTCCGCCGCGCTCATCCGACGATCTGCTCTCGTGGAAGTGGGGGGCGTGGCCACCGAGACGGTGTCGGAGGATCTCCACACGACCCTCAAACTCCAACTCAAGGGCTACACGATCCGCTACCACAACGACCCACTGGTCACCGGTATCGCGCCGCACACGACCGCCGACTACCTGCTTCAGCGCGATCGGTGGGCGCGCGGCACCCTGGCTGTGCTCACGGGTCCGGAATCCCCGCTCTTCGGCAGGGGCTGGCGACTGTCTCAGCGACTGCACTACGTCAACAACCTGCTCTACTACTTCCTGCCGCTTCAGCGACTGCTCTACGTGGGCGTGCTGCTCCTCGCACTCCTCCTCGCATGGCTTCCTATCGGCAACGTCACGGCGCTCTTCGCCATTGCCGTCTCGCTCGTCTTCGCGACATCGCTCTTCGCGTCCCTCGCCCTAGCACGTGGGAGGCTGGAAATCGGTGAAGGAGCCTCCAACACCTACCTCAGCGCCGAGATCTACACGCGCGCGCTCGTGACAACAGCTCTTCGGCGCAAGAGCAGCTTCGCCGTCACTCCCAAGTCGATCTCCGAGTTGACGCTGGGCGAGCGCCTTCGCGTCCTTGCGCTCCCTACAGTCGTGGCCGTCGTCATCGCGGTGAGCTGGGCACTGCGGGCCGCGCAGCAGGCCTTCGGCTACGTCGTCCCAGGCGTTGTCCTCCCGGGCACCCTCACGACGACGGCCTTCGCCATCCTCACCTTCTTCGCCGCACTCGAGTTGGCGACCGTGGTGCCCATGCTGGCGCGGGAATACCGTCGACGCCAGAAGAGGCAGCGCTGGCGCTTCACCTGCAACCTCCCGGCCATCATCGGCGGCCAGCCAGTCGTCATCACCGACCTCCACGAAGAGGGGCTCTCCTTTACCTCCCAGGGCAGCGGCATTCACGTCGGGAATCTCGCGCGCGTGGAGTTCGGCGCCGACGTCGCCGACCGACACGTCAATATCCGCGGAATCGCGCGGATCGTTCGCAAGGCGTCCCTTCCGGGCGACGCGTTGATTTTCGGATGCACCGTCGAGTGGGACAGCGACGCCGATCGCCGTGACCTCATCGACCTGTGCTACGTCAGGCTCGCCGGCGACGATCGCGCCTACCTCGAGCTCGCGTCCGTCTAGCGCGGGGACCCCACGGTCTCATGGCCTAGCATCGGTTGCGTGAAGGGAATCATCCTCGCGAGCTTCGTGGGCTGGGTGGAGAGCACCCGTGGCTTCGTCGTGTGCGATGAAGTGATCAACCGATGCGCTGATCGCCTCACTACGGGCGGCGCCTACACCTCGGTGGGCGATTACCCGGCCGCGGAGTTCACCATGCTGGCGGGATCCCTCGCCGAGATGGAGAGCACGTCAGCCGACGAGATCATGCGCGACTTCGGCGTCGCTGCGTAGATGGCACCGTCGTCTTCCTGCCGCGCCCGGATGAGCGGAGGCTGGGAGTCCGAGTAGAGCTTGCGTACCTCCAACCAGCGACTTCATCACTGGCCTCTTTCCGCGGTTGCGCGGTCAGATCGACACCCCACCGCCCGCGACCGTCCGGGTCCCGGTGCCCAGCGACGTCGACGCACCCGACATCACCGGCACCGAAGATGTGCGCACCTGGCCCATCCAGCAGGCTGGGCAAACTCACGCCTACGTCCGACTCCAACATGGTGCGCCGTATGCCGCTGCCGAGGTCGAGGAAGTCATCGGGATCATCTCCCGCATGCTGGGCGCCACACTCGGATCCCTCGAGCATCGCGAGGAGTTGGAGCGCCAATCGACGGTCGATCAGCTGACCGAGGTCTTCAACCGTCGTCAATTCCAGCCCTCCTATGAGGACCTGGCTGCCGCGGCAACAGCCCGGGGCCTATGGCTGGCTGTCGGCGTCGTCGACCTCGACGACTTCAAAGGCATCAATGACAGCTTCGGCCATCTCTTCGGCGACGAGATGCTCAAGGAGCTCGGCCACGCGCTCGGCACGGCTGTGCGCGGAAGCGACACCGTGTTTCGCTTCGGTGGTGACGAGTTCGTGATCCTTGCCCTCCTCGACAGCGAGGAGCAGGCGCTGGGGCTCTTCACGCGCGTCCAGGCGAGTGCCAACTCCGCTCTCAGCGCGATGACCCCGGACGGACGCCCGGTGTCGATCTCCGTGGGCTACGCGTGCTGCCCGGGGGCACTGATCGAGCCCATGAACGAGTTGCTGGCCAAGGCCGACCAGGCCCTCTACCGAGCCAAGAGTGCCGGCCGTAACCGCGTCGAGGACTGGGAGTTCCAGGGCTCGACGACCGGGCCGATTGCCCCGATCGGCTGACCTTCCCGGAGTTCCTCGCCCAGCGCGGCATCGAGGTGACCAACGTCGATGGCGGCACGGGTGCGTGGCGCGCATCCAGACTCCCACTCGAGCAGGGAGCGCCCGTCTTCGCTCGCTAGCCGTTGAAGACGATGAGTCGCTCCTCGGTCATCTCACGCACGGAGTAGGCCGGACCCTCGCGAGTGTTGCCCGAGTCGCGCAGGCCGCCGTACGGCATCTGGTCTGCGCGCCAAGTCGGCACCTCGTTGATGAGCACCCCACCGAAGTCCAACGTCCGAGCAGCCTTGATGGCCTTGGCCACGTCAGGGGTGAAGACTCCTGCCTGAAGCCCATAGCGAGTGTCGTTGGCACGACGGAGGGCGTCGTCGAAGTCCGTGAAGGACTGGATCGCCACGACGGGACCGAAGACTTCGAGAGCGCAGACATTCATCTCGGGTTTCGCATCGACGATCACGGTCGGCTGGAGCACGCCGTCACTCGCGATCTCTCCGCCGCATGCGACACGGCCGCCTTCAGCGACCGCCTCGTCGATCCACGACTTGACCCGATCGCGCTCGCCCTTGGAGATGAGGGCAGAGACATCGGTCGCCTCGTCCATGGGATCCCCCACGACCAGGGTCTTGACCGCTTCGACCAGCGCCGCCGCGACGGGCTCGACCAACGACTCGTGGACGAAGATCCGCTGCGTCGAGATGCATGACTGACCAGCATGGGAGAAGCCCGCGATCTTGATCTTCGCCACGGCCGTTTGCCAGTCGCCATCCGCATCGATGATCACCGGGGCGTTGTTGCCGAGCTCGAGGCCGACGCGCTTGCGCGCCGCCTTCGCGCGGATGCTCCAGCCCACCTCCGGAGAGCCGGTGAAGGTGATGAGCGCGACGTCCGGGTTGTCCACGAGAGCCCCGCCGACGGTGGTCCCACCGCCGGTGACGATCTGCAGGTACGCGGGCGGCAGCCCGCACTCCTCGATGAGCGTGCGCGCGAGCAGGATGGCCGAGAACGGTGTCTGCGTGGCAGGCTTGAGCACCACGGGACAGCCAGCGGCAATCGCCGGACCGAGTTTGTGTGCGACGAGGTTGAGCGGGAAGTTGAAGGGCGAGATCGCCCCCACAACGCCGATGGGCACGCGCAGAACGAAGCCGAGTTTGCCCTCGCCAGCTGCGGCCGCCTCGAGCGGCACGGTCTCACCGGTGAGCGTGCGAGCCACGGCCGCCGAGAACTGCATCGTGCTCGCCGCTCGCTCAGCCTCCACGCGCGCGGTGCGGATGGGCTTGGCGGCCTCGAGCGCGATGCACTGCCCGAACTCGTCGCGCCGGGCAAGGAGTGCCTCGGCCGCGCGGTCGAGGATCTCGGCGCGCTTCCACTGCGGGAGTGGGTCATCGTGCAGTGCAGTCTTCGCGTAGGCGACCGCGGCGTCCACGTCCGAGGGCGACATCACCGGCACGCTGCCGAGCAGGGCGTCGTCGTAGGGAGATCGCACCTCGGTGGACTCGGTGCCCGTGGTCCAGCCGCCGAGGAAAGGCACGGGGGTGACAGATGCGGGGTCGATGCCAGGGATCGTGGCCATGCCCGGACGCTATCGCGAGCCGATCCCTCCCGGATCGGGCAGGATCCCCCCATGGACTTCCGCATCCCCGACGAGTTGACCGCCCTGCGCCAATCCTTCGCAACGTTTCTCGACCGGGTGGTGAGGCCGCTCGAGGATGAGTACGGCCGCGAATTCTGGGGCGAGGCCCCGGATCGCGATGCCCTCGCCCCCGTCATCCGCGATATCCGCCGGCGCAGCGCCCAGGAGGGATTCTTCGCCGCCTACATGCCGGAGGAGGCCGGCGGTCAGGGCCTGTCCGTGCTCGGCACGTCGCTGCTCGTCGAGGATGCCGCCCACTCGGGGATGCGCCTGGCCATGGCGGCTATCGCGCCGCCCAATCCCGCGGGGCCGTCTCCTCTGCTGCTGAAGCTGCCGAAGCACCTGTGGGACACCTACGTCCTGCCCGTCGCCGCCGCGGAGAAGACGATGTGCTTCGCGCTCACAGAGCCGGAAGCGGGCAGCGACGCGCAGTCGATCCGCACGACGGCGGTGCGTGACGGCGACGATTGGGTCATCAATGGCCACAAGCACTACATCACGAACGGCGAGCACGCGGACTTCGCCATCGTCTTCGCCGTGACGGACGCCGAGAAGCGCGCCGCGGGTGGCATCACGGCATTCGTCGTACCGAGTGATCAGTTCCGTCGCGGCAAGTTGCAGTGGAACCTCTCCGACTCGCACCCGGCAGAGCTCTTCTTTGACGATGCCCGGGTCCCCGCTGACCACGTCATCGGAGAGGTCGGCATGGGCTTCTTCGAGGCCATGGCCTTCCTCAACTCCGGTCGTGCCTACATCGGAGCTCAGGCCCTGGGCCTCGCCGAGTGGGCGCTCGATGCTGCGACCGAGCACGCGAAGGCACGCACCGCATTCGGGAAGCCGCTGAGCAAGAACCAGGGAGTGTCCTTCCCACTCGCGCGCAGCAAGGCCGACATCGAGGCCATGCGCTGGCTCGTCTACCACCTCGCCTGGCGCGTAGACACCGAAGGCGATCCGCTCGCCATCATGGGTGATGCGTCGATCACGAAGTACTACACGACCGAGCAGGGCTACGCCGTCGCCGACCGCTGCCTGCAGGTCTTCGGCGGGATGGGCCTCATGCGTGAGGGACCGGTCGAGCGGGTGCTGCGCCACCTGCGCATGCTGCGTGTTGTCGAGGGGGCGAGCGAGGTGCAGTTGCTCGTCATCGCGCGCTCACTGGGCCTCTAGGGGGTCGTGGGTACGTCGAGGTCCTCACCCGTAGCGACGTCGCCCACTTCGATGAGCACGACCTCAGCCGCATGCGCGCGCAGGTAGTCGCGCGCGCCGCGGTCGCCGCGCGCTGCCCCAATCACTCCCGCGACGTGCTCGCGGCCAATGAGCACCGGGTGGCCGCGCTCACCGCGGTAGCCCGCCTGGGCAAGCCGGGCCTGTGACGCGACGAGGCGCGCGACGGCCTCGCCGCTCAGCCCGGGCAGATCCACCAGGGTCACGAGGATCCGATCGGCGTCCGGCAACGCGCCCAGTCCTGCGCGCAGCGACGAGCCCATCCCCTCGGGCCAGTCAGGATTGGCTATCACGTCGGCACCGGCCACCTCGCCCGTCCAGGCGCCAAGGACGACGTAGACCCGCTCGCAACCACCTTCGCGCAGGACGCGCACCGCTCGGTCGACAAGACGCTCTCCGTCAACGACGAAGGGAGCCTTCGGCCCGCCAAAGCGACGCCCCTCGCCGGCCGCGAGGACGAGCCCGACAGGGGTGCCGTGGCCGACCTGCCCGTTCACACCGCCGGCACCATCCACTAGCGCGGTGCGCCCGGATGGATCGGGCCACTCGTCTCCGCGAGCCGAGACCCGCTGCCACCCCACCTGTCCTGAATGATCTCCGCCGCGATCGAGATGGCGGTCTCCTCCGGGGTGCGCGCACCGAGGTCGAGGCCGATCGGAGAGTGCAGTCGCGCGAGCTCCTCGTCAGTCATGCCCGCCTCCTTGAGGCGGCGCAGCCGATCCTCGTGAGTGCGCCGAGACCCCATGGCGCCGACGTAGCCCGCGTCCGTGCGCAGCGCGACCTCCAGCGCGGGCACGTCGAACTTCGGATCGTGCGTGAGCACGCAGATCGCCGTACGCCGATCGACCGGCTGCCCGGCGAGCCAGCGGTGGGGCCAGTCCACGACGACCTCATCGGCGTCGGGGAATCGCCGGGGCGTGGCGAAGATCTCGCGCGCATCGCACACCGTGACGCGGAAGCC
>JBEAQC010000057.1:0-5793 GCA_041164085.1 Actinomycetota bacterium | reverse complement strand
GTACAGTGGCGGCACTTGGGGTCAACGGGGCCCTAGGGGAGTCGTCCAGGTGGGAGGTGGTGGGGAATGTTCCTCGGCACCCACACGCCTCGCCTCGATGACAAGGGCCGCGTGGTCCTGCCCGCGAAGTTCCGCGAGGGACTCGCTGGGGGAGTCGTCCTCACCAAGGGCCAGGACCGCTCCATCGTCGTGTGGCCCGCCGAAGAGTTCGCTGCTTACTCCGCGAAGCTGAACGAAGCCTCCCGTTCGGACGCGCGAGTGCGGGCCTATCTGCGGGTCCTCTTCTCCGGGGCGTCAGATGAGACGCCCGACAAGCAGGGGCGCGTCTCCGTGCCACAGATCCTGCGCGACTACGCCGGACTCGATCGCGACGTCGTCGTGGTCGGCAACGGCACCACGTGCGAGATCTGGGATGCCGAGGCCTGGCAGCAGTACCTGGCCGGACAGGAAGACGCCTTCTCCTCGATCAGCGAAGAGGTGGTGCCCGGGATCTTGTAATCGCGAGGCCGTCGTGTGAGGCCTCCCTCCGCGAGGTGAGCCGTGACACCACTTCCCCGGTGCCACGTCAACCGAAGGATCCAACGCGGAGGGCGACCTGACCCGACGGAACGCCGTACAGCAGCAAACAGCACAGCAAACGACAACACGAATGACGGAAGGACAGGCAGTGGCAACCATCCTCGACATCCACGAGCGCACCAGGCGCGGCATGGAGTCGACGCGCGCGGTATCGGCGTCCACCACCCGCCGCGCGATGCTGGCACTCGGAGCCGGAGTGGTCACCGGCCTGGCCATGGGCCTGGCCACCGCGATCGCAGGGCGCTGGAGCTGATCGACCATGACCGGCCCCGTGCACGTGCCCGTGATGCGGGACCGTGTCGTCGCCCTCCTCGCACCCGCGCTCGCTGAGCCCGGTGCCGTCTTCGTCGATGCCACCCTCGGACTCGGCGGACACAGCGCAGCCGTCCTCGACTCCATCCCCACCTGCCGACTCGTCGGACTCGACCGCGACACCGCCGCCCTGGAGATCGCGGGGGAGCGCCTGGCCGCATGGTCGGACCGCGTCACCCTCGTGCATGCGGTCTACGACGCGATGCCCGAGGTGCTTGCCGATCTTGGCATCTCCGCGGTGCAGGGCATCCTCTTCGACCTCGGCGTCTCCTCCATGCAGCTCGATGAGTCCGAGCGCGGCTTCGCCTACTCCGTCGACGCCCCGCTCGACATGCGTATGGACGCGTCGGTGGGCATGACCGCGGCCGACGTACTCAATACCTATAGCGTCGACGACCTCACCCGCGTGCTGCGGGAGTACGGCGAGGAGCGCTACGCCCGCCGCATCGCTGAGCGGATCGTCGCCGAGCGCGAGGTCACCCCCTGGACCACCTCCGCCCGCCTCGTCGAGGTGGTGCGCGCCTCCATCCCTATGCGCTCGCAGATGTCGACCCCGGGCAACCCCGCCAAGCGGACCTTCCAGGCCCTGCGCATCGAGGTCAACGACGAGCTCGACGTGCTCGCTCGCGCCATCCCCGCCGCCCTGGACTGCCTCTCGGTCGGCGGCCGCATGGTCGTCATGAGCTACCAGTCGCTCGAGGACAAGATCGTGAAGCAGACCTTCGCCGCGGGCGCGACCTCGTCGGCGCCGCACGGCCTGCCGGTCGTGCCCGACTCGATGAAGCCCTGGCTTCGTCTCATCACACGTGGAGCCGAGAAGGCCTCCGAGGCAGAGATCTCCAGCAATCCGCGCTCGCAATCGGTGCGAGTGCGCGCAGTAGAGCGGGTGGCGGCATGAGTGCAACAGCGAGGAAACTCGGCTACGACGACTTCGGGGATGATCACCATCTCGCCGATCCGGCGCACGCCGGTGAGCCCGAGAGCATCATTCTCGTCCGCGAGACGCGGCGTACCCGCACGCGCACCCACACGCACGCCGCCCCGCGACCGCGCCTGCTGCCCGCCACCAGCAGCAAGCGCCGTGCACGCCTGGGCATCTTCGCCATCGTCTGCCTGGCCATCGCCACCGTCGGCCTGGTCTCCATGCTCATCGTCAACACCATGCTCGCCTCCGGCGCCTTCACCGTCTCAGAGCTGCAGGCCGAGAAGGCCCTGCTGCTCGAGCAGGAGCAGCAGCTGACCGAGGAGATCGCCATCGCCTCCTCGCCGCTGCTGCTGGAGGAGAAGGCGCGCGCCATGGGCATGGTGCCGCAGGATGCGCCAGCCTTCATCGACCTCGAGAGCGGCGAGATCGTCGGCAACACCGTGCCGCAGCCCGAGCCGATCGTCGTCGATCCCGCCACCGGCACCTACGTCAACGGCTACCTCATCGACCCCGCCACCGGCGAGATCTACATCGATCCCTACACCGGCCTGCCCATCACCGCAGACGGCCAGCCCATCGGCTACGACGGCCAGACGGTCGACGGCGTCGGGGGAGAGGATCCGATCATCGATCCCGACACCGGCCTCTACGTCGACCCGGTCACCGGCGAGCCCGTGCCCGTCGCCGATCCCGGCAACGGCGAGGCCGAGATCGGTCCATCGCCCGGTGAGGGCGAGGATCCGGTCACGCCGGTCGAGCCGACCGATCCGGTCGTGGGCCAAGCCGACACGCAGACTGCTCCCGCTGACAGCGAGGTCGCGGACCTGCCGTGACGACCACCACCCGTCAGCGGCCGCCGAGGGGACCGCAAGGGCCGCGCACCCAGGCACGCCGGCCCAGCCGGCCGAAGCCGCCGGCGCCTCCGGCACCCTTGCGCCTGGGCAATCCCCGCCGTCGTGCGGGGATTCTGCTCATCTTCGTGCTCGTCGTCTTCACGATCTTCGCCGGCAGGCTGCTGGAGTTGCAGGCCTTCCGCGGTGACGCGCTCGCCGCGGCCGCCGTCGATCAGCGCACGACGACCGTCAAGGTTCTCGCCGATCGCGGCGACATCGTCGACGCGCGAGGTGTGCCGCTGGCGATGACGGTGGAGTCGCGTCACGTCACCGTCGACCAGACCCTCATCTCCGATCCGCTCGGCACCGCGCAGGCGATCGCCGGCGTC
Organism: Actinomycetota bacterium; assembly: GCA_041164085.1. Lineage (GTDB taxonomy): Bacteria > Actinomycetota > Actinomycetes > S36-B12 > S36-B12 > Mxb001. The sequence goes on along the minus strand of JBEAQC010000057.1, from coordinate 2,755 downwards.
ATCGGCGTACCGGCCGGGCCGCTCGTCGAGCGACTCACCGGCGATCGGCGCTTCGCCTACGTCGTCAAGGACATCACGCCCGAGCAGTGGCGCGTCATCGACGAGATGGGCCTGGTCGGGATCTACTCCGAGCGCACCCTCAAGCGGGTCTACCCCTCCGGTGACGTCGCCGCCAACGTCGTCGGCTTCGTCGGCGCCGAGGGCGCGGGCCTCGCCGGAGTCGAATACGCCCTCGATGACCGCCTCGGAGGCGTCGACGGCTGGCGGACCTTCGAGCGCGTGAGCGGTGTCGCGATCCCCGGCTCCGCCGAGACCGTCGAGGAGCCACTGCCCGGCGCGCCCGTGCAGCTCACCATCGACCGCGATATCCAGTACGTCGCCCAGCGCGCCCTCGCCAACGAGGTCATGGCCACCGGGGCCGAGAGCGGATCCATCGTTGTGATGAATCCCCGCACCGGCGACATCCTCGCGCTCGCCGTCGCGCCGACCTTCGACGCCAACGATCCCGGGGCAGCCGAGGAGGCCAATCGCGGCAACCGCGCGATCACCGATGTCTTCGAGCCCGGCTCGACCTCGAAGGTCATCACCGTCGCCGCCGTCCTCGAGGAGGGTGGCGCCTCGCCCTCGACGACCTTCTCCATCCCGCCGACCCTCGATCGCGGCGGCAAGACCTTCCACGACGCCACCGAGCACGGCGGCTACGAGTGGGATCTCGCCACGATCCTCGCGCGCTCGTCCAACATCGGCACGATCCTCGCCGCGGAGACAGTGCCCGAGGACACGGTGTTCGGCTACTTCGAGAAGTTCGGCATCGGCCAGCCCTCCGGCGTGGGACTGCCCGGCGAGTCACCGGGCTACCTGCCGCCGATGAACACCTGGTCGGCGACGACGTACCCGACGATGGCCTTCGGCCAGGGCTTCAGCGTCAACGCGATCCAGATGGCCGACGTCTTCTCCACCATCGCCAACGACGGTGTGCGCATGCCCGCGCGCATCGTCGCCGACGCCTCCATCCCGACCACCGAAGGGGAGCGCGTCATCAGCGAGCGCACCGCCAAGCAGATCCGCGAGATGCTCGAGCGCGTCGTCGCCGACGACGGTACCGCCCCGATGGCCGGCATCCCCGGCTACCGCGTCGGCGGCAAGACCGGCACCGCGCAAGTCATCGACCCGGAGTGCGGCTGCTACAACGGCGAGACCATCGGCTCCTTCATCGGCATGGCACCCATCGAGGACCCCGAGATCGTCATCGCGGTCACCATCGTCAAGCCCAAGGTCACCCAGATGGGTGGCGAACTCGCCGGACCGGTCTTCAGGGAGGTCATGACCTACGCGCTGCAGGCCCAGCGGGTCGCGCCGATCACGCCGAAGTCCCGGTCATCCCGGTAGCGTGCTGACGTGTCGATCGACCTGCGGCCCCAGACCCCGCCGGCGCCGCTGCCCCTGAGCGCGATCGCCGCCGCGTGCGATCTCACCACCTTGGGGCCCGGCGGGTCGGCGGAGCCGCCCCTGACGGGCCTACCCGATATCACCGTCACCGGTGTCACGCATGACTCGCGCGCGGTGCGCCCGGGTGATCTCTTCGCCGCTCTGCCGGGGGAGCACGCCCACGGTGCGGCGTACGCCGATCAGGCCCGCGAGCGCGGTGCGGTCGCGATCCTCACCGACGCCGACGGCGCCGAGATGGTGTCGGACATGCCCCTGCTCATCGCCGAGGATCCGCGCGAGGTGCTCGGTGCGGTGGCCGCGGAGATCTATCGCCATCCCGCGCGTGACCTGCTGCTCATCGGCGTCACCGGCACCAACGGCAAGAGCACGGTGGTGCACCTGCTGGAGGCCGGGCTGCAGGCCGCCGGCTATCGCACCGGGATCATCGGCACGACCGGTGTGCGCATCGCGGATCGCGACGTGCCCAATGAGCGCACCACCCCCGAGGCCACCGACCTGCACGCGCTGCTCGCGCGCATGGTCGAGGACGGCGTCACCGCCGTCGCGATGGAGGTCTCCAGCCACGCGCTCGTCCTCGGCCGGGTCAACGGCCTGGTCTACGACAGCGCGATCTTCACGCAGCTGAGCCAGGACCACCTGGACTTCCACGGCACGATGGAGGACTACTTCGCCGCCAAGGCCTCGCTCTTCACCTCCGCCCGCTCGCGGCAGGCCGTCATCGGGATCGACGGCATGTGGGGCCGCCGCCTCGCCGACCACTGCGAGGTCCCTCAGATCACCTACGCCGTGGACGAGGATGCGGACGTGGTCTGCGCGTCGGTGATCCCCAGCCCGACGGGCCAGACCCTCACGATCCGCGATGCGAGCCTGCCGGGCGTGACCTTCGAGGCGGAGGTCGGCCTGCCCGGTCGCTTCAATGCCGCCAACGCCCTCGGAGCCTGGACCGCACTGCGCGCGGTCGGCGTGCTGCCCGAGGTGCTCACCACCGCGATGGCCGACGTTCGCGTGCCCGGGCGCATGGAGATCATCGACGAGGGCCAGGACTTCACCGCGATCGTCGACTACGCCCACAGTCCCGACGCCGTCGAGCGCATCATCTCCTCGGTGCTGCCGCGCGGCCGGCGCATCGTCGTACTCGGCTGCGGGGGAGACCGCGACCGGGAGAAGCGCTTCGCCATGGGAGATGTCGCTGCCGCGGGCGCTGACATCCTCATCGTCACCGACGACAACCCGCGTTCGGAGGACCCGGCCACCATCCGCGCCGCGATGCTCGCCGGCGCCAACTCCGTCGGCGGGGACATCCGCG
>JBEAQC010000056.1:0-4376 GCA_041164085.1 Actinomycetota bacterium | reverse complement strand
GCCCGCATGTCCTCGATCGTGGCGACGCTGACCCCTGACGTGCCCACCTTGCCGTAGATGTCGGGCCGCTCGGCGGGGTCGCGCCCGTAGAGGGTGACCGAATCAAAGGCAACGGACAGGCGAGTCGCGGGCTGTCCCTCCGCGAGCAGGTGGAAGCGTCGATTGGTGCGATCGGGGTCGCCCTCGCCGGCGAACATTCGCGCGGGCATCTCGCCATCGCGTTTGAGGGGGAACACGCCCGCGGTGAAGGGGAAGCTACCGGGGAGATTCTCCGACCGCAGGTAGCGCACGAGATCGCCGGCGCCGCGTGAAGACGGCATGCCGACCCTGCAGATGCGTGTGCCCGACAGGGTGGTGCGCCACGCGGTGGGATCGTCTCGGACGCTCGTAGCTCGATCAGGCCACTGCTGCAGCGACAGGGCGACGTCGGCAAGCAGGCGCGCACGCCGCTCGACGGCCGCTGCCGTGAGTTCGGGCAGGCCCGTGATGGAGTACGCAGTCTCCAGGGCGGCGACCTCGTCAGCGATGAGCGCCTGCTCAGTGGTCACCCGGTGGTATGCGTGCACCGCCTCGGCGATCTCGGACAGATACCGCGCGCGCTCGATCGGCACCGGGCCCGCTCCTGCCGTGGTGATCCGCGTCGCGGGCCCCTCCGGGGCCTCCATCTGTAGGCCGCGGGCAATGAGCTCGCGCTCGAGGTGGTGGGCGAGGGCCGTGACTCCGTCATCGTCGAACCGCGCTGCGGATGTGCCGAAGACGGGCATGTCCTGCCACTGTGCGGTGAAATCACCGCGGTTGCGCAACAACTGACGCGACACGTCGCGGTGCGCATCGAGCGCCCCACGACGATCGAATTTGTTGATCGCGACGACGTCGGCATAGTCGAGCATGTCGATCTTCTCGAGCTGCGTCGACGCACCGAACTCCGGAGTCATGACATACAGGGCAAGGTCGGAGATCTCGGTGATGGAGCGGTCACCCTGGCCGATGCCGGGGGTCTCGACGATCACGAGGTCGTAGCCGGCGGCGGCACAGGCGTCGGCGGCCAGGGGAAGGTGATCGGGTATCGAGGCCGCTCCGCGCGTGGCGATCGAGCGGAAGAAGACACCCTCGTCGGTGGTGGAGTTCATTCGGATGCGGTCGCCGAGCAGTGCCCCGCCGCCTCGCGAGCGTGTTGGGTCGACGGCGAGCACCGCGACGCGCACCTTGCCCGAACTGTCCTTGCGAAGGCGACGGATGATCTCGTCGGTGAGGCTCGACTTGCCAGATCCGCCCGTCCCGGTGATGCCGAGCACGGGTACGCCGGCGCGCTGCCGCGCCCCGGCAAGCGCCTGGAGATCCTCGGCGGAAAGCGTCCCGTCAGCGATGGCCGTGAGGGTGCGACCCAGTGCGACCTCGTCGCCCGTCAACACGGATTCGATGGCCGTACCTGCCGGGCGCGGGCGCATGCGACACGTCGCCAACATGTCCTCGATCATGCCGACGAGCCCGAGTCGCTGACCCTCCTCCGGCGAGTAGATGCGCACGTCGCGGGCGGCGAGGAGTGCGATCTCCTCGGGCAGGATCACGCCGCCGCCCCCGCCGTAGATGCCGATGTGATCTGCGCCCGAGTCGCGTAAGGAATCCCGCAGATACGTGAAGTATTCGACGTGACCGCCCTGGTAGGACGACACCGCGATGCCGTCGGCATCTTCGTGTATCGCCGCTCGCACCACCTCGGTGACGCTGCGGTCATGACCGAGGTGGATCACCTCGGCACCTTGCGTTTGCAGGATGCGGCGCATGATCGTGATCGCGGCGTCGTGGCCATCGAAGAGGCTCGCCGCGGTCACGAAGCGCAATGGCCTGTCGCTCATGGCATCCGCACCTTCCCCGCCGCACGCGCCGTGCGACGTGGCTGAGATTACTTGGATATCAAAGTATCCCGGAGAAGGCTACGACTCCGCCTCGAGGCTGGCAAGCCGGACGACCCGGTCGGCGATGAGGTCAGCCTCCTGGCGGTCGTGGGTGACGTGGAGCGCGGGGACGCCGGCATCGTGCAGTAGCGCGCGCATGTCCGTGGCAAGGCGGTCACGCAGATCGCGATCGAGCGCCCCGAACGGCTCGTCGAGCAGGAGTAGCACAGGCTCGGGGGCGAGCGCGCGGGCAAGCGCGACGCGCTGCGCCTCACCACCTGACAGCGTCGACACGTCACGCTGCTCGAAGCCGGGCAACCCGACGAGCTCGAGCAACTCAGGGATACGGGCCGCGTCGCGATCGGGTGTCGGCCCGGCGAGCCGGCGGAGCCGCCTGTGTCGGGCTAGACCGAATCCGACGTTGCCCGCGACGGTGCGGTGGGGGAAGAGCAGGGGATCCTGGAAGACCAGTCCGATGCGCCTGCGGTACGCCGGCATCGTGGTGATGTCATGGCCGTCCCAGCAGATTGTCCCGGCATCTGGCGCCTGCACTCCGGCGATGCACCGCAGCAGGGAGCTCTTGCCGGAGCCGCTAGGGCCCAGCAGCGCCACGATCTCGTGCGATGCGATGTCGAGGTCGACGTGACGGAGCAAGGGCCTGCCGTCGTAGTCGATCGACAGGCCCCGCACCTCCAGGCCCGCGCGCGGAATGGTCATCGCTGTCACCACCCTCCGCCGCGCCTGGGTCGCAGTCTCTCAGCCGAGGCGACGATGGCGATGGTGATGATGAGCAGGAGCACGGCCAGGACGGCGGCGACACCGGCATTGGCCTCGCCGGGTCGGCCGAGCAAGCGCACGATCTGCACCGGCACGGTCGGGTTGTCCAGCCGCACCAGGAACGCCGTGGCGCCGAACTCGCCGAGGGCGACAGCGGCGGCGAGGCCGCTGGCGACCGCGAAGGCACGCAGGGTGATCGCGCCGTCCGTGGCCCACCAGGCGCGCAGAGGCCGGGCACCGAGCGTTGCGGCGACCTGGCGCATGCGCGGATCGATCGAGCGAAGCAGGGGCAGGACGACGCGGATGACGATGGGCAGCGCGACCATGGCTTGGCCAAGGGGCACCAGGATCCACCAGTCACGCATGTCCATGGGTCCACGCAGGGATACCAGGAGCAAGCCGAAGCCGACCGTGACCGCGGAGACGCCGAGTGGCAGGGCGAGGGTCGCGTCGATCCAGGCACCCCAGCGTCGGGCTGCCAGGATTCCCGTGCAAGCGAGCGCTCCGAGTGCGACGGCGATGATCGTGGCGGCCGCCGCATATTGCACCGACAGTGCCATCGACTCGAAGGCAGACGCGGACCGCGTTGTCGTATCGCTCGGGCTGAATGCCTGGACGTACCACGTGAGGCCCCACCCGTCTCCCACGCGCAGCGACCGAGCGACGAGCGCAAGCAGCGGCAGGCAAATGGCGGTCGCGATCACCCAGGCCCAGGTGATGCACAGGCCATCGACGACACCGTGTGCCGGCGGGCGCCGTTCATCGTCCGCTAGGCGCTGCGACACGGCTCCCTGCGCCTGCCAGCGCGTGGTCGCGATGATGACCCCGGCGACGATGACGAACTGCAGCAGCGCCAGACCCGCGGCTGCCTCGAAGTCCAGGCGCTGGATCGCGGAGGTGTAGATGGCCACCTCGATGGTGGGCAGCGAGGGGTCACCGAGGACCAGGATCACACCGAAGGACGTGAAGGTGAAGAGGAAGACGAGAGCGGCGGCACCGAGGATCGCCGTGCGCAGGAGTGGGAGCGTGACGTGCACGAACGTCCCCACGGGGCTCAGGCCAAGAGTCTGGGCGACGGCCATCAACCGCGGGTCGAGATGGCCCCACAGGCTGCCGACGACGCGCACGACGAGACCGACGTTGAAGAACACATGCGCGACGATGATCGCGGCGGTGGTTCCCGGGAAGGGCAGTAGTTCGCGGAAGGCCAGGCCGACGACCACCGTGGGCAGCACGAAGGGCACGGTGATGATCGCGAGCAGCGCGCGACGGCCGCGAAGGTCGCGCCGATACAGCGCGTAGGCGATCGGAAGTGCGATGAGCACGCTGAGCAACGTGCTCGCCACAGCCTGCGCGGCGGTGTAGCCGATGATCTTCCACGTGCTTGCGGCGGTCAGCGTCGCGAGTGCCTCAGCGCCCATGCCGGCCGTGACGACTGCGACGACGGGGACGATGACGAACGCTGCGACGATAGCCAGCGGCAGGGCCGCGGTGACCGTACGTCGACTCGCTTGGACCGTCATCGCAGGACGATCTGCGTCCACTCGTCGATCCAGTCATCCCGACGCTCGGCGATCTGCGCGGCGGGCAGCTCCGCCGGATTGTCCGGCCGCATGACAAAGCGCTCGAAGACCTCGGGGAGGGCGACACCGGCGCGAGCAGGGAAGACGAACATCGACAGGGGGACGTCCGCCTGCACCTCGG
>JBEAQC010000055.1:0-6628 GCA_041164085.1 Actinomycetota bacterium | reverse complement strand
TCGTTGGCCTCCGCACCGGAGTTGCAGAAGAAGACGCGTCCACCGCGGGTGCCCGCCGGATCCAGCAGGTCGAGCAGCCGCTCCGCGAGGGCGATGGGTGGCGCGGTCATCGCGAGGTTGCTCGTGTGGCCGAGCGTCGAGATCTGCTCCGTCACGGCCTCGATGACGCGCGGATGCGCATGACCGAGTGCATTGACGGCGATCCCCGCAAGCAGATCGACGTAGTCACGCCCATCGGCATCCCACACCCGCGCACCTGCGCCGCGCACGAGTGCGATGGTCGGTGTGCCGTAGTTGTCCATCAGCGACGCCTGCCAGCGCCGCTGCAGATCCTGAGTCACCGACACGGAGGACGTGGTCATGATCGGGCCTCGTCGGGAAGCACCATCGTGCCGACACCGGTGTCGGTGAACACCTCGACGAGGAGACCGTGCGGCACCCGCCCGTCAATGACGTGGGCGCGTGGCACGCCGCCCTCCACAGCGCGCAGGCAAGCCTCCATCTTCGGCGCCATGCCCGACTCGAGCGAGGGCAGCATCGACGCCAAAGCCGAGGCCCGTATCTCCGGGATCACGTCGGTGCTCGCCGGCCAATCCGCGCAGAGGCCGGGCACATCGGTCAGCACGACGAGCTTCTCCGCACCCAGCGCCACAGCCAGGGCCGCGGCGGCAGTGTCGGCATTGACGTTGTGGGCCACGCCCGCCTCATCGGGGGCGACCGTCGACACGACGGGGATGCGGCCCTCGTCAAGGAGTGCGGTGACGAAATCCGGGCGCACCTCGACCACATCGCCGACGAGGCCGAGGTCGACCTCGACACCCTCGACCACCACGCCTCGCCGTTCCGCGCGGAACAGGTGAGCGTCCTCCCCCGAGAGCCCGACCGCAAAGGGTCCATGCGCGTTGATGAGCGTGACGATGTCGCGCTGCACTTGACCGGTGAGGACCATGCGCACGACCTCCATCGCCTCGGGAGTCGTCACGCGCAGTCCGCCGCGAAATTCACTGGCGATGCCGACTCTGTCAAGCATGGCGGAGATCTGCGGACCACCGCCGTGCACAACCACAGGACGCAGCCCCGCGAGTCGAAGGAAGACGATGTCCTCCGCGAAGGAGCGCTTCAGTGCGTCGTCGGTCATGGCGTTGCCGCCGTACTTGACGACGACCGTCGCTCCGCGGAAGCGCTCGAGCCACGGCAGCGCCTCGGCCAGGACAGATGCCTTCTCCTGGGCGCTCATGTGGAGTACGCCGAATTCTCGTGGACGTAATCGGCGGTCAGGTCGTTGGTCCACACCGTCGCCTGCTCCATCCCGGCACCCAGATCGATCCCAATCCGCACCGTCCGGCCGGACATGTCCACGAGGTCACGCGAGTCACCCGCAGCACCGCCGCGACAGATCCAGACGCCATTGATGGCTACATCGACCCGGTCGGAATCGAAGGCCGCATCGGTCGTGCCGATAGCCGAAAGCACGCGGCCCCAATTGGGGTCCTCTCCATGGATCGCGCACTTCAGCAGATTGCTGCGGGCGACGGCGCGGGCGACCTCGACCGCGTCATCCTCGCTCGCCGCGTGGGTCACGGTGATCGCGATGTCCTTGCTCGCGCCCTCTGCATCGCCGATGAGCTGCAGCGCAAGATCGCCACAGACGGCGGTGATCGCATGGGTGAGGTCGGTGGCAGACGGTTGTCGCATCGCAGCACCGCTCGCCATCGCAATGACAGTGTCGTTGGTGGACATGCAGCCATCGGAGTCGATGCGGTCGAAGGTCACGCGCGTCGCGGCGGCAAGCGCCTCCTGGAGAGTGTCCGGATGCGCGACCGCGTCAGTCGTGATCACGACGAGCATGGTCGCCAGCCCCGGAGCGAGCATGCCGGCGCCTTTCGCCATCCCTCCCACCGTGTAGCCGTTGCCCTGGGCGACGGCCACCTTGGGAACGGTGTCGGTCGTCATGATGGCGACAGCAGCGTCCGGACCACCATCGACGCCCAGTGCCGCTGCTGCCGCATCGACGCCTGCGAGCAGCACGTCCATGGGCAGTCGCTCACCGATGAGACCCGTCGAGCACACGGCGATCTCACCGGCTCCGACGTCACTCCCCTGCCCACTGAGCACTGCGGCCACGTGCTCGGCCGTGCGGTGGGTGTCAGCGAAGCCATCGGGACCGGTGCACGCATTGGCGCCCCCGGAGTTGAGGATCACGGCGTGGAGCTCACCGTCAGCGACCACCTGGCGCGTCCACAGCACCGGGGCGGCCGGAAAGCGGTTCGAGGTGAAGACCGCTGCTGCAGACTGCAGCGGACCGTCGTTCACGACAAGTGCAACGTCCGGCCGGCCGCTCGCCTTGAGACCGGCGGTGACGCCCGCGGCCCGGAAGCCCTGGGGGGTGGTGACGCTCATGGTGCGACTCCCGACGCTGTGAGACCCGCCTGCTCATCGAGGCCGAGCATGAGGTTGGCGTTCTGCAGTCCTTGCCCGGCGGCGCCCTTGACGAGGTTGTCGAGGGCGGCCATGACCACCGCACGCCCGGTGCGCGGATCCGCGGTCGCCTGCACGTGCACGGCGTTGCCACCCAGGGTTGACGAGGTCTGGGGCCACTGCCCGGGGGGCAGCACATGGACGAATGGCTCGTGGGCGTAGGCGGCGTGCAGGCACTCCTGGAGATCGTCGGCCGTGACACCGTCGGACAGGTCCGCCGAGCACGTCGCGAGGATTCCGCGCGGCATGGGCGCCAGCAGCGGTGTGAAGGACACCAGGACGGAGGCTCCTGCCGCATGCGACAGGCTCTGCTCCATCTCCGGCGTGTGCTGATGCACGCCGCCGACCTTGTAGGCGGACATGGAGCCCATCACCTGCGATGCCAGCAGGGTTTCACTCGGCGAGCGGCCAGCCCCGGAGGTGCCCGAGGCCGCGACAACGCTCACCCGCGTATCGATCAAGCCCTCGGCGAGCACGGGTGCGAGCGCCACGGCGACGGCGGTGGGATAGCACCCGGGATTTGCCACATGAGTGGACTCCGCGATCTGCGCACGTGCCCCCGGAAGTTCGGGCAGGCCGTAGACCCAGTGCCCGGCGTAGGAGTCGTTGTAGAACGCATGCCACGCCGACTCATCGCCGAGGCGGAAGTCCGCGCCCAGATCGACGATGAGTTGATCACTGGGCAGAGCGCGCGCGATGGCCGCGGATTCGCCGTGGGGCAGGGCCAGGAACACGACGTCAGCACCGGACAGGGCATCTGGATCGGCGGCCACGAGCTGGCGGTCGGCAAGTGCCGGCAACGCGGGATGGACCTCCCCCAGGCGCCTGCCGGCCTTGCTCCCCGCTGCGACCACGCCGATCTCCAACTCGGGGTGGCCCAGGAGCAGACGCAGGAGCTCGCCGCCGGCATAGCCGGAAGCGCCGGCCACCGCGGCGGTCATGGACATGCCGAAAGTATACGCATACACGCATAGTGCCTGGGACGGGTGGGGCGGGATGGTCGGTGCGTGGCCTGTGGGGTGCCCTCAGCCGCCGCGAAGCACCGCGCCGTGCCGCCGCTCGGCCTCGGCGATGCCCGCCTGGCGCGCGCCCGCGATGTCCTCGGCGGACAGCGTGCGGTCTGGTGCGCGGAAACGCAGGGCGAATGCCAGGGACCGATGACCCTCCGGCACCTGGGGACCGACATAGACATCGAAGAGTCGAACGTCCTCGCAGAGCTCCCCTGCTCCTGCGCGCAGGGCATCCGCGACGTCGGCGACGGGCACCGATTCGGCGACGACCAGGGCCACGTCCTCCTTGGCCACGGGCTGAGTGGTGACATCCGGAGCCGGGGCGACTTCGTCGGCCGCCGCGATGAGTGCATCCAGGTCGATTTCGAGAGCGCAGGTGCGAGGCGGCAGGGAGTACGCCGCGATCACGCGCGGGTGCAACTCGCCCGCGAACCCGACCGGGCGACCGTCGACGGAGAGGGCAGCGGTGCGTCCGGGGTGGAACGGACCATCCGTCCCCTGGCTCACGTCGAGTGCCGCGCCCAAGGATGCAGCGATCATCCGAGCAATCTCGACCGCATCGGCCCACGAGACGGCCCGGGCAGCACCCCACCAGCCGGCCGGCTCCCGGTCCCCGGTCAACACCACGGCGACGTGATGGGGCTGGTTAGGCAAGAGGGCCTCGAGTGCCGCGAGTTCTTCGGCACTCGGACGACCGGTGACGTGCGGGCGCGGCGGAGCCGCCACCCCACCGGCCTCCTGGTGCGATGCGCGGACGAAGACGCGGCCGATCTCGCCGATCGCGACGTCATCCATGCCGCGCGAGAGGTTGCGTCGGACGGCGGTCATCAGGCCGGGCAGGAGCGTCGTGCGCAGCAGCGGCTGCTCCTCGGACAGCGGATTGGCCAGACGCGGCGCCCGTCGCCTGGGGTCATCGACGTCGAACAGGAGGGCATCGAGATCCTGCTCGCCCATGAACGGATAGGTGAGCACGTCGACGATCCCGGCCGCTCCCAGCGAGATGCCCGCGCGGCGTCGAAGCCGCTGCTCACGCGTGAGCCCGAATCCTGCTGGCGCCTGAGGTAGCCGGGCCGGGATCGCGTCGTAGCCGATGAGGCGGACGACCTCCTCCACCAGATCCGCCGGATCGGTGAGGTCCGGTCGCCACGAGGGCACGGCCACGGAGAGCGGGTCGACGCCCTCGACTTCGCAGCCCACCTGCGCGAGGCGCTCGATGACGGTCTCCCGACCGATGGGCATGCCGGCCGTGCTCTCGGGAAGCGTGGAGTCCATGGTGATGACCGTGGCGTCGTAGGGGGACTCCCACGCGGTCATCCCCGCGTACGTCCCTCCTCCGTACTCGAGTAGCAGTTGCGCCGCACGCGCCGAGGCATAGGGCGCGAGCACCCGATCGACCCCGCGCTCGAAGCGCCGGGATGCTTCCGAACTCAGACGATGCCGGCGCGCGGTGCGTGCCACCGGCTCCGGGACGAAGCGCGCGGCCTCCAATGCGATGTCGGAGGAGTCGTTGTCGATCTCGGAATGCAACCCGCCCATCGTGCCCGCGAGCCCGATGACGCCGGAGTCGTCTCGGATGACGACGTCATCGGCGTCAAGAGCGCGCACGACGTGGTCGAGCGTCTCGAGTTGCTCTCCCGCCTCGGCGCGCCCGGCGCGGATCGGGCCGTGCAACTTCGCCGCATCGAAGGCGTGCAGCGGCTGGCCGAGCTCGAGCATGACGTAGTTGGTGACATCGACCGCAAGCGAGACCGGGCGCATCCCCGCGGCGATGAGACGCCGACTCATCCACTCCGGTGTCGGGGCCGACGGATCGAATCCGACGATGCGCCTGAGGGTGAAGAGCTGACACATGCTGGGGTCATCGACCTCGCACGGCCAGGGCGCCATGTCGGGCGCCGGCGCGGGCAACTCGACAAGCCGTTGGCCAGGGTCGTCGAAGGGCAGGCCGAAGGCGATAGCCACCTCGCGGGCCACGCCGCGGATCGAGAGCGCATAGCCGCGGTCGGGCGTCACCGCGATGTCGAGTGTCTCCTCGCCCAACCCGAGCAGTGCGGCGGCGTCATCGCCGATCGACCCGGAGGCGAGCACCATGATCCCGTCGTGCTCGTCTCCCAGGCCGACCTCGCGCTGCGAGCAGATCATGCCGTCCGACACATGGCCGTAGGTCTCTCGCGCCGAGATCGCAAAACCACCGGGAAGAACCGCACCCGGCAGCGCGACAGCAACGAGATCGCCCTCGGCAAAGTTGCGAGCACCGCAGACGATCCCGCGCACTCCCCCGTGCGCCGGGCCGACATCGACCTGGCACCAGCGGATCGGCTTCTTGAACTCGGTGAGTTCCTCGATCGACTCGACCCGGCCGACGACGAGAGGTCCCGTGAGATCGCCGCCGGCAACCTCCACGGACTCCACCTCGAGTCCAGCGGCGATGAGGCGCTCGGCGACAGCCCGCGCGTCGATGCTGGGCGGGAGGTCCACCATCTCGCGCAGCCACTCCATGGGGACGCGCATCAGACCTCCAGCCCGAAGGCACGGGTGAAGCGAACATCACCCTCGACCATGTCGCGCATGTCGGTGACGCCGTGACGGAACATCAGGGTGCGCTCAACCCCCATGCCGAAGGCGAATCCGGAGTAGCGGTCGGTATCGATACCGGCGGCCCGAAGGACGCGCGGATTGACCATGCCGCAGCCGCCCCACTCGATCCATCCCTCGCTCGAGCAGGTGCGACACGGCGCATCCGGGTTGCCGACGGAGGCTCCGCGGCAGACGAAGCACTGCAGGTCCAGCTCGGCGCTCGGCTCGGTGAAGGGGAAGTAGGACGGACGCAGGCGGATCTGGACGCCCACGCCGAACATTGCCGCCGCGAGGTGCTCGAGCGTGCCCTTGAGGTCGGCCATGGTGATGCCCTCGTCGATGGCCAGGCCCTCGATCTGGTGGAAGACAGGCGTGTGGGTGGCATCGAGCTCATCGGTGCGGAACACGCGCCCGGGTGCGACCACGTAGATCGGCAGATCGCGCTCGAGCATCGCGCGAAGTTGGATCGGGGAAGTCTGGGTGCGCATGACCACTCCGCTGTGCTCACTGCCCACGAAGAACGTGTCCTGCATCGTGCGCGCGGGGTGGTCCGGGGGGACGTT
>JBEAQC010000054.1:0-53329 GCA_041164085.1 Actinomycetota bacterium | reverse complement strand
GTTGGACAGGCACCCGGGAGCGACGATCATCTACAACTGCATCAGTTCGCGGACTGTGCCCGAGGTCATAGCCGAGCACGGCGGCGTCGCCGAGCGCACGCGTGTGGGTCACTCCTTCATCAAGGCGCGTATGGCTGAGACGGGTGCGATCTTCGGCGGGGAGCACTCAGGGCACTTTTACTTCACGGACTTCTGGCGTGCGGACTCGGGCATGCTCGCGGCGATGCATGTCCTGGCGGCGCTCGGGGCCGCGCCGGCGGGGACCACCCTGTCGAGCCTGCTGGCGGAGTTTGACCGGTATGTCGCCAGCGGGGAGATCAATTCCGTGGTCGATGATGCCGTCGCAGCGAGCACGCGGGTGAGGCGCGCCTTCGCTGACCGATCGGGCGTGACCTTCGATGACCTCGACGGCATGACGGTGTCCGGGGCAGACTGGTGGTTCAACCTCAGACCGAGCAACACCGAGCCACTGCTCCGGCTGAACGTCGAGGCGGTGGATGGTGGCACCATGGAGGCCGTTCGCGACGAGGTGCTCGCCATCGTCCGCTCCTAAGGAGGACTGCTGTGCCGGAGACCCTGGGTCTGGATCCACTCCTGTTGGAGATCCTCGCCTGCCCATGCGAGGTGCACGCTCCGCTCGAGGTCGATGCGTCCCGCGAACTCCTCGTGTGCACGTCGTGTGGACGAGGGTTTCCCGTGCGCGATGGCATTCCCGTCATGCTCCTGGACGAGGCCGTCCCCCCGGTCGACTGATGCCGCACATCGTCGCGGGCGCACTGAAGGACTACGACTGGGGCGCCGTTGATGGCCTGTCCCAGTGGAGTCAGGCCACCGGTCGTCCCCAGGCCGAGGTGTGGTTCGGCACCCATCCCGCGGGGCCGACCACGGTCATCGCCGGGCCTGACACGGGGTGCCGGCTGGATGAGTTGGACGAGCACGTCGGGATGCCCTTGGTGAAGCTGCTCGCGGCCGCACGCCCCCTGTCGATCCAAGTGCATCCCGACGCGGCTACCGCGCGGTCGGGCTGGGAGCGCGACCCCGGCCTCTTTGCCGATCGCGAGGAGAAGTCCGAGATGCTCGTCGCGCTGACCCCGTTCGATATCCACGCGGGCTGGCGTCAGCCCGACCAGGCTGCCGACGCCCTTGCCGAGGCGGGAGTGGCTCCAGATCTGGTGGACCTGGTCCGGCGGGGGGAGTACGGAGCGGCTATTCCGCGACTGCTGGAGGCGGGAACACCCAAGGGTCTGGTCGAGGCCGCGCGTCGTGCGGGCTGGGGCGCTGACGCGCTCCTCGCGCTGTCCCGTGTGGCCGAAGAATTCCCCGGTGACCCCGGCATCGCCGTCGTTGCCCTGCTGCGTCACGACACTTTGCAGCCAGGGGAGGCGATCGCGGTGCCCGCCGGGGTGGTGCACTCGTATGTCGGGGGACTAGGCGTCGAGGTCATGACCACATCCGACAACGTGCTGCGGCTCGGCCTGACGAGCAAGCCGATCTCCATCGACGATGCCCTGGCTGCCGTCCGGCCCGATCGCGGCTGCCATCGCATGTGGGGTGGGACCGGGGATGCGCTGACGCCCGAGGGCATGCCCTTCGACCTAGCGCTCGTCGACACCCCGCGCGAGCTCGCCTCGGGCAGGCATCGCGTCGTGCTTGCCTGGGAGGGTGACGTCGCCATCACGTCGGGCGCGGGTGAAGGTCAGGTCATTCCGCGCGGGCGTGCCGGCGTGTGGGCGCCCGGAGAACCGGGCGCGTGGGTGTCGCCGTCAGGCACCTGCATCGTTGCGACCGGCGCCGCCTGAGCCGCTCAACTCCCCGGATATGCCGGGCTCGTCCCCTCCGGTCCCAGGCGCCAGGGCCCTGACGTGTAGGTCCAGATCCGACCCTCCTCCGTAGCGGCCAGGATCGGGGCGCCGGGCGCGGCGGCGATGCGCGTGATACCGGGAGGTCCACCCAGCGATCGCACCTGCCCTCGGCTCAGGTCGATCTCGTAGACCGAGGGCGCACCAGCCCCCTCCACGCCGATGGCGACGAGTCGATCATCGTCGGCCCACGCGACGTCGGTGACGGTCGTCAGGCGGTTGTCTACGCGCACGGGTGACTCGACGCGAGAGACCTCCTCTCGTACCGTGATGACGGCGAGCATCACGAAGGTGCGTGGACCGCGACGCACCGTCATGGCAATCCGCGTGCCGTCCCTGCTGACCGACGCTGACTGGAGCACCGCCTTCGGCGGCAGCCCATCGACCTGCACCTCGACCACCTCGCCGGTCTCGCTCACGCGCCGGAGAAGCCCATCGGGTCCGACGACCCAGACGTCGTCGCCACGACCGAAGGACGGACGCGACTGACCCGGGTCCTCGATGGCCGGAGTGAGGGGGGCACCGGCAGAGACGTCACCGATCCACAGTCGAGCGTCCGCGTCGAGTCCTGCGACTCGGTTAGCCTGCAGGGACACGGCGATACCCGAGAGAGGCGGGCTGCCCAGGCCGGCGCCGCCGGGGATGGGCAGTGGGGGATTGCGGTCGAGGTCCACGACCCGGCCGGCAATGACGCCGAAGGAGTCGGCACCTGCGGGCATGCCATTGGGGTTGAAACCCGGCCAGGAGTCCATCGCCTGAGGGTTGATGGCGCCGGGCACGTCGAGCACCTGGCCACCGGCGTTGAGATCGATGAATCGCACCCCCGGCGCCTGACGAAGGCTCCACACCAGTTGCGCTGAGAAGGCTTGTCGCGTCTCCTCGTCGGCGAGGCGGACCTGCGGGTCCAGATCCACCCGGGCGACCCCATCGACGACGGGGACCGCATCGACAGCCAGCGTCGTCCCGTCGGGGAAGCCGGTGCGCACGGCGGGCGCCAGCCATTCCGTGGGTCCACTCAGCAGCGCCCGCGTGATGGCGGTGGCGGCGGTGGGGCCATCCACAGGGAAGTAGCGGGGATCGGGGACGAGGGTGGTGAATGATGGATCAAGGAAGAAGACCTCGTAGACGCGGAAGGCCCGCTCGACATCGGATCGCGACAGGAGCAATCCCGGCGGTGGTGTCGCGATCCGCCAGTTGCCGTTGATGAACTCCATCGTGAAGGTGAGATCGATGAGATCCCCCGGGGTCGCCACGTCGTAGTGGCCCTCGTCGTCGATGCGACCAACGCTCGTGGCGGTCATGTCGACGTCCGTGAGCCCGTCGGGCACGATCGTGGGTACGCCGTCGTAGACAGCCACGCCGCGCGCGGGGTCCCACGTGGTCGCTGCACTGGGCGTCAGGTACTCGCGGGCAACGGCGTGGTTGTCCTCGAACGAGGCCGATGCCTGCAGGAAGCCGGAGACGATCTGGGTCGGAGTCATGTCCGGCTGCGGCGGCCGCGCGATGACGCGAATCACCTGGTTGGTCGTTTCGACCCCGACCTCGGCGCCCTGCTGGATCGGCCCGCTTGTGGGGATGGTCGCGCACCCGGCCACGAGCGGGAGCGCGGCGGCGAAGGAGATCAGGCCTGCATGTTTCATGCGCGCACCTCGGTTGCCAGCTCCGGGGTGATCTCGGCGGTGACGCCGGCGTCGCTGTCGACGAGGGGCAGGGGCGATACCTCGAGAGCGACGTCGGCGCGGCAGGGGAGCGTGAGGCGGAAGCACGCGCCGACGCCCGGCTGACCCCATGCCTCGAGCCAGCCCGCGTGCAGTCTCGTATCCTCCATGGCGATCGACAGGCCCAGTCCTGTGCCGCCAGTCGTTCGGGCCCGTGCGGGATCGGCTCGCCAGAACCGGTCGAAGACGTGCGCGATATCAGCATCGGACAGTCCCACGCCGTGATCGCGCACCGTGACGGCCGCGGCGGTTCCATCGCTGGCGATGGTGATCTCGATCGGATGTCCTTCACCGTGCTCGATCGCGTTGTCGAGCAGATTGCGCATGACGCGATCAATTCTGCGTGGATCGCACTCCACGGGACACGGCTCAGTGAGGGCGGTCACGGTAACCGTGCTACCGCGCCGATCGGCGAGGGGCCGACTCGATTCAGCCGCGCGTGTGACGAGCGAGACCAGGTCGACCGTCTCCAGGTCAAGGACGGCGGCCCCGGCGTCGTAGCGCGAGATCTCCAACAGGTCGCTCAGCAGGTTCTCGAAGCGATCCAACTGAGTCTGGAGGAGTTCGGCCGACCGTGCCGTCGGCGGGTCCAAATCGGCTCGGCTCTCGAAGAGCAGGTCGGCGGCCATGCGAATGGTGGTGAGTGGCGTGCGGAGCTCGTGCGAGACGTCGGATACGAATCGCTGCTGGACCGCGGAGAGCTCCTCGAGCCGATGGATCTGCTGCTCCAGGCTCGCGGCCATGTCGTTGAAGGCCATGGCCAAGCGGGCGAGGTCATCCTCGCCGCGCACGGCCATGCGCTCGCGCAGGTGGCCGTCGGAGAATTGCTCCGCGACGCGGGCTGCGGATCGGACCGGAGCGACGACCTGGCGAGTGACGATGGCGGCGACCACGCCGAGCAGCACGACCAGCAGGATCCCTGTGCCGATGACGGTGCTGCGCACGAGGTCGAGGGTCGACTCTTCATCCGTGAGGGGGAAGAGGTAGTAGAGCTCGTAGGTGCCGACGTCGGTCACGGCGAGGGGAGCGCCCACCACGATTCCCGGTGCGCTCCGACCGTCGAGATACCTGATCTCGGTGTAGGTCCAGGACTGGCGTTCGGTGAGGAGCACGGCTGCGCGCAATTCCGGTGGCACGCTTGCGTCGGACACCAGATTGGTACCTCGCTCGGGGGCAGCACCGCCCCCGGTCTCGCCCGCGAGCATCAGGACGTCGTACTGCGGAGGATTGCCCGCCCGGGACGCCAGCGATGCCACGATCGTGTCGACCACGCTCGCGGGCGACGTGGCGTTGGCGGCGGACGCTGCGGCCGCGGAGATTCGCTGGGCGTCGACGAGTCCGGCGCTCGCCTCGGTCACCGCGGTGCGTTCGGCTGCATCGAGCAGTCCCGTCGTCACGCGGGACAGGAGGAGGAAGCCGAGTATGGCCATGACGAGCGCCGACAGCGCGAGGGTCGTGAGCGTGACGCGCAGCAGGAGTGAGCGCCGCCACGGGGCGAGAAGCGACGATGGGGCCGAGTGAGCCCTCCGAGTCGGGGGACTCGTCGGGCCGGCCGTCATGGTGGGCCGGCCTTGTATCCCACGCCGCGCACGGTGAGCACGATCTCAGGGTGCTCCGGATCGTGCTCGATCTTCGCGCGCAAGCGCTGGACGTGCACATTGACCAGGCGGGTGTCCGCGGCGTGACGATAACCCCAGACTTCCTGCAGGAGGACCTCGCGCGTGAAGACCTGGAAAGGCTTGCGAGCCAGACACACGAGCAGATCGAACTCCAGCGGGGTCAGGGGAATGATCCGGTCGCCACGGCGCACGACATGCCCGGCGACGTCGATGGTCACGTCACCGATCTCGAGCGTGCCCGTGCTCGGGTCATCACTTCGGCGCACTCGCGCACGTAGCCGGGCGACGAGTTCCTTGGGCTTGAAGGGCTTGACGATGTAGTCGTCAGCACCTGACTCGAGGCCCAGGACGACATCGACGGTGTCGTTCTTCGCGGTGAGCATGACGATCGGTACGCCGGATTCCTGCCTGATGGCGCGGCAAACATCGATCCCGTCCATGCCGGGAAGCATGAGGTCGAGCAGGATGATGTCGGGCCGCGAGTCGCGGAAGGCCTGGAGAGCCTCGCTGCCGTCGGCGCAGAAGACGGGATCGAAGCCTTCGCCGCGCAGCACGATGCCGAGCATCTCTGCCAGCGCGACATCGTCATCGACGACCAGGACTCGACCCCTCATGTGCCCATGGTGTCATCCCAGGAGCAGGAATGCTGCTCCTGGCAGGTTGTTGACGGCGTGAGCGATGATGGGGGCCCCCAGGCTGCGGGTCCTCCAGCGCAGGATGCCGAGGACCAAGCCGCTCGCCAGGAGGATCGGCGCGCGGATGGGCTCGAGGTGGAACAGGCTGAAGGCCACGGTGGTGATGGCGATGACCCAGGCTGTGTTGAGGCCGCGCTTCGCGAGAGCGTTGTAGGCCATCCCGCGGAAGGCGATCTCCTCCGCGATGGGGGCGCCGATCGCCACGCATAGGGCGAAGACCACGACGGCGAAGAGCGGCCCGTCGTCTCGCAGCTGCTCGCCGACCTCTCCGGCCGCCGAGCTGAAGTCACCGAAGATCGCCTGGAGGACGAGCGCGATGGCGCCGCCGGCCATGAGTGCGGCGAACCCCCCGATGACACCCCAGCCGACGTCCCGCCAGGTCAGTCTGAGACCGAGGTCGATGACAGGTCCGTTGCCCTGGAAGGACGTGGTGAGCAGGGGCCAGCCGGCCAGGGCGATCCAGGGAAGGGCGACACCGAGGATGAGCAGCCACGTCAGCGGCAGGTTGAGAAGGCTGCCGAGGGCGACGACCGCCACCGAGATGAGGACGAAGCCGAGCAGAGGGATGATCGCGTCGGGGATTCCCCATCGCGGTGGAATGAGTGTGCGGCCGCGCGCCAGGGCGATGTCGACGGTGATGGGACAGCCCGGATAGTTCGCGGGGGCGCGCTGCCGGAGCCCGGGCTGGCTCCATGTCGGTGCAGCGGTGACGGCCTGAGGGGTTGCCAGACCAGGTGCTGCGGGAGGCATTGTGCCTTCGGGCGTTCCCGCGTCTGGTCGCTCATCGCTCACCCTGTCAGCCTAGGTCAGGGCGCGGCGGGGACGCGATTCGCCGAGTGCACGCACCAACGCCTCGAATTCCACGTCGCGGATGCGATGGGATGCGGAATTCGAGGCGCTGGTGCGTGATGCGAGTGGATCAGTAGCGGTAGTGATCGGGCTTGAAGGGGCCCGCGACGTCCACGCCCATGTATTCGGCCTGATCCTTGGACAGTTCGGTCAGGTGGACGCCGAGTGCATCGAGATGCAGTCGGGCGACCTTCTCGTCCAGGTGCTTCGGCAGGGTGTAGACCCCGAGGGGGTAGTCCTCGGGTCGGGTGAAGATCTCGATCTGCGCGAGGACCTGATTGGTGAAGGAGTTGGACATGACGAACGACGGGTGCCCGGTCGCGTTGCCGAGGTTGAGCAGGCGTCCCTCGGACAGGACGATGATCGAGTGGCCGTCGGGGAATGCCCACTCATCGACCTGGGGCTTGATCGTCCTGCGCACGATGCCCGGGATCTGCCCGAGTCCGGCCATGTCGATCTCATTATCGAAGTGGCCGATGTTGCCGACGATCGCCTGATGCTTCATCTGCGACATGTGGTCGGCCGTGATCACGTCCTTGCACCCGGTCGCCGTGATGAAGATGTCCGCGGTGCCGATGACGTCCTCGATGGTGGCGACCTGGTAGCCGTCCATGGCGGCCTGGAGGGCGCAGATGGGGTCGATCTCCGTGACGATGACGCGGGCGCCCTGACCACGCAGTGAGTCGGCGCTGCCCTTGCCCACGTCCCCGTAGCCGCAGACGACGGCGACCTTGCCGCCGATCAGGACGTCCGTCGCGCGATTGATGCCATCGACAAGTGAGTGGCGGCAGCCGTACTTGTTGTCGAACTTCGACTTGGTCACCGCATCGTTGACATTGATGGCAGGGAAGAGGAGGCGCCCGTCGCGCTGCATCTCGTAGAGCCGGTGAACACCGGTCGTGGTCTCCTCCGTGACGCCCTGGATGCCCTGACCGATGCGCGTCCAGCGCTGGGGGTCCTCGGTGAGCGAGCGGCGCAGCACCTCGAGGATGACGGCGTACTCCTCGGAGTCCGTGGGATCCGTGCTGGGCACGACGCCGGCCGCCTCGAACTCGGTGCCCTTGTGGACCAGAAGGGTGGCGTCACCGCCATCGTCGAGGATCATGTTGGGACCCTCACCGTCCGGCCACATGAGCACCTGCTCGGTGCACCACCAGTACTCGTCGAGAGTCTCGCCCTTCCAGGCGTACACGGGAATGCCGCGCGGATCGTCGGGAGTGCCGTCCGGGCCGACGACAACGGCGGCGGCGGCATGGTCCTGAGTGGAGAAGATGTTGCACGACGCCCAGCGCACCTCGGCGCCCAGAGCGACGAGGGTCTCGATGAGGACAGCGGTCTGGACAGTCATGTGCAGGGAGCCCGTGATGCGGGCGCCCTTGAGCGGCTGGCGCGGGCCGAACTCCGTGCGCATGGCCATGAGGCCGGGCATCTCATGCTCGGCGAGGCGGATCTCATCGCGACCGAAAGGGGCGAGCGAGAGGTCGGCGACCTTGTAGTCGGGCGCGCCGGCGGGGGTGACAGGACGATCGGACATGGGAGTGCACCTCGAAGGGGGTGGTGGGGCCGTCGGACGTCACGAGGCTTCGATGGTCCGGCGGGCGTGGCTTCAGCCTACCTCCCCGCGTGTGCACAGGCACGTCGGCCGCGTGTTGTCCACGAAGGTCTGCCGCCGCGCTGTGGTGGAACGACGCCCGGACATCAATGGCCTATGGATTCCCCGCGCGCCCGCACCTGGTCTCAGCTCGCCACATCCGTCACCTGCGGAGCGTGGGTCACCGTGAGCACAGGGATCGAGGACATCGTGTCCCTGGGAGCTCCTCCGCGCTGCGCGGGCTGCGATCGGCCAGGACGGGCACTCTGCCGCGATTGCGCGTCGCCCCTGCTCAAAGCCCCTCGGTGCCATACCCCAACTCCCGCGCCGTCGACGTGGCCACCGACGTGGGTCATCGCCCCCTACGCGGGATCGACCCGCGCGGCGATCACGGCATGGAAGGAGCGCGGTCGCCGCGATGTTGCCGGTCATCTTGCCCGCGCGCTGACGCATGCGATTGCCGCGGCCAGGCAGGACGGCGGCGTGCCGCTGTCGTTGGCATTCAGCGTCGTGCCCATTCCATCGTCGCGCTCATCTCATCGAACTCGAGGCGAAGATGCGTGGGGTCGCGTCGCGAGGATGGCCGTGGACATCATCCGCCGTGCGGGCGGATCCGCGGAACTCGACCGTGCCCTGACACTGCGTCGACAGCCGCGCGATCAGTCGGCGCTCAGTGCCGTGGAGCGCTTCGTCAATCTGGATGGCGCCATCGGCTGCGCGCGACCACCGCGTCGGTCGTCCGTCGTCATCGTGGACGACATCGTCACGACCGGATCAACTCTGGCCGAGGCGATGCGCGCCCTGAGGGCCGTCGGGGTGGTCGACGTGAGCGCTGCAGCCATCGCCGCGACCTCCCGGCGTCGGTGATGACCGGGTCCAGCACACTGGTCGCCGTGGCGACCCAGACTCCTCCCGTTGCCCTCGTCGTCACGGCGACCCCCGTCGTGCGACGGGGCGTCGCGGCAGCGCTCGAGGACGCGGGCTGGCGAGTGCGAGACGAGTCGAGCGTGGATCATTCCCATGCCGAGCAACCACGCATCATCGTGTGGGACTTCCCCGCCGGTGCATCAGCGGCGGAGATCGAGCGCCTGCGGGCAGGGGCGGACGGCACACCGCTCGTGGTACTCGTCGATGGAGTGACCCCGGGCCTCATCGCCGAGCTTGTCGCTGCGGGTGCGACCGGGGTGGTCGACCGGGATATCGACGAGGCCGGACTGGTCCAGACTGCACGCGCGGTCGCCGATGGTCGCGTCGTCATCAATGCAGGTCAGGCGAATCCCGGGGGTTCAGCAAGGTTGCCCGAACTCACGCGGCGTGAGGTGCAGGTGCTGGACCTGCTCTGCGCGGGCCACACCAATCACGAAATCGCGGAACTCCTCGTCATCAGCGACAACACGGTGAAGAATCACGTGCGGCGGCTCTTTGAGAAGCTCCAGGTGCGCTCGCGCACCGAGGCTGTCGTCCGCGCGGCGCGCTGGGGGCTCGTGCGGATCGATTAGGCAGCCTTGGCGGCCGGCGCTCCGCTGCCTGCCGGGTCGACCGCGCCCCCGTCTAGGATGAGCCGGTGGGCATTCTGGACAAGATCCTTCGGGCCGGTGAGGGCAAGACCCTGCGTACCCTCGAGGGGATCGCGCGGCAGGTCAATGCCATCGAGGACGACTTCGTCGCCATGACCGACGAGGAGCTCCGAGGCCTGACCGCGGAGTACCGCACCCGTATCGACAACGGCGAGAGCTTGGATGAGCTCCTGCCCGAAGCCTTCGCCACCGTGCGCGAGGCGGCCCGTCGGACGCTGGGTCAGCGTCACTACGACGTGCAGATCATGGGCGGCGGCGCCCTTCACCTGGGCAATATCGCCGAGATGCGCACGGGTGAGGGCAAGACCCTCGTGGCGACCCTGCCCTCCTACCTCAATGCCCTGTCCGGCAAGGGTGTCCACGTCGTGACGGTCAACGACTACCTTGCCGAGCGCGACTCGGAGTGGATGGGGCGCATCCACCGATTCCTGGGTCTGCGAGTGGGCGTCATTCTCGCGCACATGACACCGGCGGAGCGTCGCGAAGCCTACGCCGCGGACATCACCTACGGCACCAACAACGAATTCGGCTTCGACTACCTCCGCGACAACATGGCGTGGTCGACCGAGGAGATGGTGCAGCGCGGCCATAACTTCGCTGTCGTCGACGAGGTGGACTCCATTCTCGTTGACGAGGCGCGGACACCGCTCATCATCAGCGGCCCAGCCGATCAGCCCACCAAGTGGTACGCCGAGTTCGCCCGCATCGCCCGGGTCCTGCAGAAGGACGAGGACTACGAGGTCGATGAGAAGAAGAAGACCATCGGCGTTCTCGAGTCGGCCATCGACAAGGTCGAGGATCAGCTCGGCATCGACAACCTCTACGACACCGTCAACACGCCCCTGGTCGGCTTCCTCAACAACGCGGTCCGCGCCAAGGAGCTCTTCAAGCGGGACCGTGACTACGTCATCCTCGACGGCGAGATCCTCATCGTGGACGAGCACACGGGGCGCCTGCTCAAGGGTCGCCGTTACAACGAGGGCCTCCACCAGGCGATCGAGGCCAAGGAGGGCGTGGAGATCAAGGCCGAGAATCAGACGCTGGCGACGATCACCCTCCAGAACTACTTCCGTCTCTACGACAAGTTGTCGGGCATGACCGGCACGGCCATGACCGAGGCCAACGAGTTCCATCAGATCTACAAGCTCGGCGTCGTGCCCATCCCGACCAACCGACCGATGGTTCGCATGGACGAGCCCGACCTCGTCTACCGCACCGAGGCGGCGAAGTACTCGGCCGTCATCGATGACATCGAGGAGCGCCACCAAGCCGGACAGCCCGTGCTTATCGGCACGACCAGCGTCGAGAAGAGCGAGCTCATCGCGGCCGAACTCAAGAAGCGGGGCGTGCGTCACGAGGTGCTCAACGCCAAGAACCATGAGCGCGAGGCTTCGATCATCGCTGAAGCGGGCCGCAAGGGCGCGGTCACGGTAGCCACCAACATGGCCGGCCGCGGCACCGACATCATGCTCGGCGGCAACCCTGAGTTCCGCGCCTCGCAGGAACTCGAGCGTCGCGGGCTCGATCCGGTCGAGGACCCGGAGGGCTATGAGAAGGCTTGGCCGGAAGCCCTTGCCGCAGCGCAGGAGTCGGTCGCGTCGGAGCACGAGGAGGTCATCGAACTCGGCGGCCTCTACGTCCTCGGCACCGAGCGTCACGAGTCGCGGCGCATCGACAACCAGCTCCGTGGCCGCTCCGGTCGGCAGGGTGACCCGGGCGAGACGCGCTTCTACCTCTCCCTCGAAGACGACCTCATGCGATTGTTCAAGGCCGAGATGGTCGACGCCTTCCTGCGTCGCTTCAATGTCCCGGACGATGTGCCTATCGAGGCCAAGATGGTCTCCAATGCGATTCGGTCAGCGCAGACCTCGGTCGAGGCGCAGAACTTCGAGATTCGCAAGGATGTGCTGAAGTACGACGACGTCCTCAATCGCCAGCGCCTGGTTATCTACGACGAGCGCCGCCAGGTGCTTGCGGGCGCGGACATCCATGACCAGGTGCGTTCCTTCATGGACGATGTCGTGTCGGGCTACGTCGTCGCCGCCACGGCGGAGGGGTATCCCGAGGACTGGGATCTCGACCAGCTGTGGACTGCGCTCGGGCAGCTCTATCCCGTCGGCGTCACGGTCGCCGAGCTCGAGGAGCAGTCCGGCTCCGGGCGCGCCGGCCTCACAGCGGAGTTCCTCACGGAGGAACTCACCAACGACATCCACCTCGCCTACGACCGGCGCGAGAGCGATCTCGGCGAGGAGGTCACGCGCGAATTGGAGCGCCGCGTCATCCTGTCCGTGCTCGACCGCAAGTGGCGCGAGCATCTCTATGAGATGGACTACCTCCGCGACGGCATCGGCCTGCGAGCGATGGCTCAGCGCGATCCGCTGGTGGAGTACCAGCGCGAGGGTTACGAACTCTTCACGGCGATGATGGACGCCATCAAGGAGGAGACCGTCGGCTACCTCTTCCACGTCGAGGTGCAGGCGCCTCCCACCGTGAGCGAGGAGGCGGAGCAGGCAGCTGCAGCCGTCACCGCGGCCCCCGCGTCGGCGGCGGTCCAGGCGATCGCGACCGCTGCGAAGTCCGCCCCTGCCGTCGCGGCCAAGGGGCTCGGACCCTCGCGCCCGCAGGTCCTGGAGTACTCCGCGCCGTCTTCGGACGGCGGCGTGACCCACGAGACTCTGCAGGCGGACGGTGAGGAGATCGAGGTGGATCCCAATGCCAGCCGGGCGGAGCGTCGGCGCGCCGAGCGGGCCAAGCGCAAGCGCAAGTGAGATCGGCCCCATGACCGACTGGCGGGCGCCGGACCGTCCCGTCTTCGTCGGCGGCACCGGGCGCAGTGGCACCACCATCGCGGGACGCCTGCTTGGTCACCATCGGGATCTGCGCGCGACCAATCCCCGTGAGCTTCGCTTCATCGCCTCGCGCGGAGGTGTCGCGGATGCCTACGTCGGCCTCGTCTCTCCCGATCAGGTCGTCGAAGCCCTCTGGGAGCACTGGTACGTGCGCGTCAAGCCGTCGGGGGCGCGCTCGGGCCTTTTTCGGCGACTCGACGAGGCCCACATGCGCCAGGCCTGCGACGACTATGTCGCTGCCTTCGCCACCGATCCCTACACGGCTTCGCGGCACTTCGCCGAGACCATCGTGTCCTCGGGCCCGGAATCGGGAGCCCGCGGTGAAGCGAGCGGCAAGCCTCGATGGGTCGACACGACGCCGGCCAACGCCCGCGTTGCGGATCGAGTGCTCGCGCTCTTTCCCGAGGGCGTGGTGGTCCACATGATGCGCGATGGTCGTGACGTTGCAGCCTCCTTCGTCTCCAAATCCTTCGGCCCGCGAGACGTCTTCGCCGCGCTCGATGCGTGGCGTGACCGCATGTTGGAGGCTCACCGGGCAGAGTTGGCCTGCCCGCCCGGACGATTCCACCGTGTCGACCTGCACGCGTTGAGCGTCACCGAACGCCAGGAGACCCTTGCCGCGCTGCTCGACGCGATCGACGTGGCTCCGGATAGGCGGATGAGCGAATGGTTCGACTCGCATGTGCTGCCTCAGCAGGCGCACATAGGGCGGTGGCGCCGCGACTACGACGAGGCGACAGCCGCCCGCATCGATGCTCGCTATGACGAAATCCTCGCTGAACTCGACGCCGCAGGCGCGCCGTACCCGAGGGCCTAGTCGCCCGTCGAGGCGATGTTGTCTCGGCCGAGGAACCACCACGACAGACCAGCGGCGACGGCTGCGGCGGTGCCCCCGAGCAGGCCCCACCAGGTCCCGGAGAGCGTGATGGCAAGCGCTGCGCCGATGAGCGCATAGGCGACGGCGACGAGGCGAGCGGCTCTCCGGCGTAGCGCGAGGGACACAGGCCTGGTGAGGGCGAGCACGACGATGAACGCCAGGGTTGCGATGGCCGCGAGTGGGCCGAAGAAGAAGACCGCCGTCTGCACTGTCGCGATTCCCGTGGTCTCGTCGGATGTGGACGCCCCGCGAGCGAAGACGGCGAGCACCAGGCCCACCAGCACGGCGGCGACCAGGAATGCGGCGAGTCGGAGAAGGGCGACACCTGCCTGCGCGTTCACGGCGACCCCGTGCCATCGAGTGCACGTGTCAGCGCTTCCATGAGCGTGCGACGCAGGAGTGCTCCGCGTTCGGCGAAGTCGCGCTGGTGCTCGACGTACTCGCCTCTGCCGTGCGGCGTCTCGATGCGGATCGGCATCAGTCCCAGATCGCTGAAGTCGTACGGCGATGCGCGCATGTCGATGGTGCGGACCTCCCGCGCGAGGTCGAAGCAGTCTGCGGTCAGGTCAGCCCCGATGGCGGGGTAGGAGCGGAAGCACCACTTGTAGAGGTCCATCGTGGCGTGGAGGCATCCCGGCTGCTCGGTCTGGATCTGACCCGTCCGGGTGAGGACCGTGAGGTTCAGTGGCCTAGCCGGTTCGGTGTAGAAGCGAAACGCATCGAAGTGGGTGCACCTGAGCGGCGAGGACTCGACAACGGCATCGATGGCGCCCTGATCCAGCCTGAGCGGCCAAGCAGTGTGCCTGATCTTCGCCGAATCGAGGCGATACACCATGGCCCACTCGTGCCGGCCGAAACAGGTGAACGATGGTGTCCTCGAGGCGGTTGCTTCGACGATGGCCAGCGCCTGCTTCATGACATCGAGGGGGAGGGCGGAGACATCGACGCGGGCGCCCGTCTCATCGACGACGTAGCCGCGCATCCCGACGAAGTCGCCCACATTGCCCGTGAGCGTCACGCCCATCCCGGGGTGCCATCGCGCCAGTTGTCCCGGACGCCAGGAGTAGTAGTCGAAGAGGAAGTCGTCCACCGGATGGCTCTCACCGCGAGTGCGCCGTGCCAGTCGCGGGGCGATCCACGGATCGACACGAGCCCGGTGCGCCGCAGCACGTGAGCGCCACTCGGACTCGGTGAGGGTGTCGACACCCTGTGCCCGGGCGGGGCCGCGCCTATCTGTGAGGTCGTGCACCGGGGGTCCGCCTACGCAACCGCGACCAGGCCGATGTCGGCACAGCCCCGCTCGAGCGCATCGAGGCCGAAGGCATCGACGGGTCCGTGGGCCCCGGGTGACATGGAGTGCGTGGCGGCCATGGCCGCGCCCCATGCCAGCAGTTCGGCGGTGAGGTCGTACGGCGACGGGCCTTCGAGGCGCACGGTCGCGAGCGGGCGCCCCACCGCGTCGCTGGCCTCCGCCTGGACCACCGTGCGTGCCGCGGCGCGTCCGGCAGCGTCGGGACCCTCGCCGGTCGTGCGCCCGAGCCGTTGGCGCAGGGCCTTCATCGCGCGGTCACCTGCACCGGGGACCGCTGCGATGGCGCCGAGGGCGCCACCTGCGACCGATGCCGCGGACGTCCACCTGCCCGCCCAGCCCAGCCAGACCTCGATATCGCTGATGCCACCGTCGGTGAGAGGAAGGGCCAGGTGCTCGGAGCCCGCGACCGGCAGGCCCTTCCAGACCCGGCCCCGGCCCAGGTCGAACTCGCGGGTGCGCCCGGCAGATGAGCGCCGGTCCACGAGCGTGCCGCCCTTGCGAGCGAAGCTCGGTGCGAGCAGGACGCCCGCGGCGCTGGCGCGCGTACCGGAGCTGATGCCGAATGACCCGTCGATGAAGTAACCGATGTCCAGTCGTGCCGCTCGCTGCCCTGCGCGCTGGCATCGCCGCAGGACGAGCGCGCCGGCGAGATTTCCGGGCACGTAGTCGTAGCCGAAAGCCGTGACCAGGCGCGCCCCCGTGGCCTCTGCGCGCGGACCGTACACCTCGAACACGCTGCGGATGAACGGCGGCTCACCGGTCGAGTCGAGGTACGCCGCCCCGGCGTCGACGGCCGCCTCGATCGCAGCATCGCCCCACTGCATGAACGGCCCGACCGTGGACACGAGGACGTCCTCGCTGGACTCGATCAAGCGGCGTACCGACATCGCATCGCCGGCATCGGCGACCGCGATGGTGGGCTGCGACGCGGGCGTGGGCGCGAGTGGAGCCAGGCGATCCGCGAGTCGGCTCACGGCATCGTGGCGCCGTCCCGCGAGGACCGGGGTGAGCCCGGCGCGCACCATGGCCTCAGCAGTGAGGCGTCCGGTGTAGCCGGTGGCGCCGAGCAGGACGATGCGCATGGGCGTCACGCTAGCCTGCGCGCGTGGAGCATGCGAAGGCCGATCACGCACAGGGGACCAGGCTCTGGCACCCCTTCGCGGACATGGCCGCGGTCTCAGCCGCGGGTGAACTCGTCCTGGCCCGCGGTGAGGGCGCCTACGTGGTCGATGAGCAAGGGCGCCGCTATCTCGATGCCTCGGCCGGACTGTGGTACTGCAACGTCGGTCATGGCCGTGAGGTGCTCGCCGAAGCGGCACGCGATCAGATGTCCCGACTCGCGTCGTACTCGTCCTTCGGAGACCTCGCGACGCGCCCCGCGCTCGACCTCGCCGCTCGGCTCGCTGACATGTCGCCCATGCCGGACACACGGGTGTTCCTGACCAGTGGTGGCAGTGACAGCGTCGATACGGCGGTCAAGCTCGTGCGCCGCTACTGGTCGGAGCGCGACGAACCATCCCGCTCCGTGATCGTCACGCGCGAACACGCCTATCACGGTATGCACCTGGCGGGGACGAGCCTCGCGGGCATCGAGGCCAACAAGTGGGGCCACGGCGACTTGGACCCGGCTGTCGTCCAGGTGCCCTGGGATGACGCCGAAGCCCTCGC
This sequence comes from Actinomycetota bacterium, assembly GCA_041164085.1. Classification (GTDB taxonomy): domain Bacteria; phylum Actinomycetota; class Actinomycetes; order S36-B12; family S36-B12; genus Mxb001. The sequence continues at coordinate 36,715 of JBEAQC010000054.1, read as the reverse complement.
GTCGCTGTTGGACGATCGCAGCGATATCGCGGCGTTCTTTTGCGAGCCGGTGATCGGCGCCGGTGGGGTCTACGCCCCACCTTCGGGCTACCTCGAGCGTGCCCGTCAGATCTGTCGCGATCACGACGTCGTCTTCGTGGCGGATGAGGTCATCTGCGGTTACGGACGGACCGGAGCCATGTTCGCGAGCGAACGCTGGGACCTTGATCCCGACATCATCCTCACGGCCAAGGGAATCACCTCCGGCTACGTCCCTCTGGGGGCAGTGTTGGTGTCCGGACGGATCGCCGAGCCCTTCTGGTCCAAGCGCGATCAGCCGGTCATGTGGCGTCACGGCTACACCTATTCCGCTCACGCGACGGCGTGTGCGGTCGCCCTGGCCAACCTCGACATCGTCGATGACGAGGATCTCGTCGTTCGCGTGGACCGGCTGCAGCACCGGCTAGGTGCGGCCCTCGCACCACTCATCTCCTACGACGTGGTCGCGGAGGTGAGGGCAGGCGTCGGGCTCCTCGCCGCCGTGGACTACACGCCCGATGCCAAGGCGGCGGGCGTGCCGGCCGCCGTGCTCGCCGGGCTCCGAGAGCGGGGGATCCTCACCCGCAATCTCGCGTCCGGAGCCCTGCAGATATCTCCGCCGTTCGTCGTCAGCGAGGCGGATATCGACGTGCTGTCCGCGGGCATCGCTGACGCGATCTCGGCCGCCGGAGGGCAGCGACCGTCAGCAACGTCGAGTGGCCTGCTGCCGGACATCACCACCGACGAAGGCGTCGACGCCTACGACGATCGTCACTACCTCGAGCAGCGCCCCCCGCACCATGGCTAGGGCGTCTGGCGCACCCCCTGCTTAGTTGGCTGGCCGCTCTGCTCGATCGGATGTCCTTGTGTCAATCGGATGACTTCGCGCCGCCCTCAACCTGCTGACGCAGCAGATCCCGGATCTCCTCGAGCAGTTTCACGTCTGCTGTTCGCGTGTCGACATCTCCCTGCCCTGTCACGGCGCGGTACTTGTTCATCGGCGCTACGAAGAACACATAGAGGGCCGCCAGGGTGACGAAGAAGGTGATGACGGCCCCGATGAGGAGGGCGAAGTTGAGCTCGTAGCCCTCCGCGAGCGTGATCGTGCCACCGATCGTGCCGTCCGAGCCACCGAGCAGGCTGAGGATCCAGCCGACGATCGGCTCGATGAGCGCTTGGGTGACCGCGGCCACGAGCGCCGCCAACGCCGTGCCGACGGCGACGGCGACGGCCAGGTCGATGACGTTGCCGCGGAAGACGAATTCCTTGAAGCCCTTGATCATGCGGATGTCCCTCCCGATCACCGTGCACTGGAGTGAGTGAGGCGGTCAGCGCAGGACGACACCGAGGCCTGGCTGCGAGCCCACCGCCGCGAGGGTGATTGCCGTGCGGCGATCGGTCGCGACGACGATGAGACTACCGGCGCGGCGCTCGGGCGAGCCCAGACCCGCGGAGGACTCCGGGCGCGGCACGGTCACCACCTGGACGCCCTGGGCCACCACGTCGCCAGTCCCGTCACCGCCCCTGTCCCCGGAGATCAGGACGAGGTCGATCGTCGTACCCGGGGTGAGCAGGTCGGCCACGTCGGCCTCCGCGAGGCGCACGGGTACGGCGTGGAGTCCCGCGGGCAACGTGGATGCCGACACGAGGCGACTTCGCGTGATGACCTCGCCCGCCGCGAGCGCGCTCGAGATCGTGCCGCCTACGGCCTCCTCCGGGTCGACGAGGGCGCCGGGAGTGGAGTAGTCGACCGGCACCGACCACCTGTCGAGATCCGCTGCCGTGAGGGTGGCTCCTGCGGGGAGGTCCGTGGCAGCAACGACGAGGTCGGTCATCGGTGGCTGAGCAGGACGGATGAGGCTCGCGAGGATGAGTACCGCCAGTGCAGCGCTGGCACCTGCTAGTGGTCGACGAAATCGATAGACAAAGAGCCGCACGGACATCATGGGGCGACGGTAAGGCGATCGGGCGACGAGCGTCGCCCGCCATCCACAGCGACTAGGTGCTGGAGGTTGACGAGGAGGACGAAGACGACGTGGTCGAGGCCGATGACGGTGCGGTCGATGGAGATGACGTCGATGACGAGGCGCTGTCCGACGATGTGCTTGTCGAACCCGTGCCGGAGGCTGCGCTCTTCGACGACCGCGAGTCGTTGCGGTAGAAGCCCGAGCCCTTGAAGACGACGCCGACATTGCCGAAGAGCTTGCGCAGCCCGCCACCGCACTCGGGGCAGGTGGTCAGGGCATCGTCACTGAAGGACTGGACCGCCTCCAGCTCATGGCCGCAGTCGGTGCAGGCGTACTGGTACGTGGGCACGGGACCTCCTCAGCGGGCGATGTTAGCACTCGTGACCGACGAGTGCTAAGTCAGACTGGGGACAACGAGGAGGGCGTCCCCGCCGACGCGGGTAGGGTCCGCATCGTGGCCATCCTCGTCGAGCACCTCGGCAAGACCTTTGGCTCCGTGCGCGCTGTCGACGACCTGTCCTTCACTGTCCCGGACGGCGTCGTCACCGGCTTCCTCGGGCCCAATGGCGCGGGTAAGTCGACCACCATGCGACTCATGCTGGGCCTGGACCGGGGCGAAGGGCGCACGGACTTCGACGGCAAGCCCCTGCGCGATCACGCCCATCCCAGTCGGGTGGTCGGCACCCACCTCGACGCCCGCCCATTCCTGCCCGGTCGGACGGCGAGGGATCACCTTCGCATGCTCGCGACGGAGGCAAAACTTCCCGCGTCCCGGATCGACGAGGTCCTCGCGATGGTCGGCCTGACCGACGTTGCCGATGAGCGACCCAAGACCTTCTCGCTCGGCATGGCCCAGCGCCTCGGTCTCGCGGGCGCGGTCCTCGCCGAGCCGCACGCCCTCATGCTCGATGAGCCGGCCAATGGACTCGATCCCCAGTCCATCCAATGGCTACGCGAGTTCCTGCGGCACTACGCGTCCGAGGGGCGAGCGGTGCTCGTGTCGAGCCACCTTCTGAGCGAGATGCAACTCATGGCCGATCACGTGGTGGTCATCGCCCGCGGACGCCTCGTCGCCGACGGCACGGTCGATGAACTCGTATCGCAGCGCAGCGACGTCGTCGTCCGCTGCAATGACACGGCGCGTCTGGCGGCGCTGCTGCGTGCGGCGGGGGGCACGGTGACCGAGGAGGCGCAAGGCCCCGAAGGGTCGGCCGAGCCGCCCCTGTCGGGCTCCCTCGGCGTCAGCGACCTCACCACCGATCAGATCGGCCAGCTCGCCTACGACGCGGAGATCACGATCTTTGAGCTCGCCAATCGCAAGGCGAGCCTGGAGGAGACCTTCATGGAGCTGACCGGCGACGGACAGCAGTACGCCTTCGGGAGCGGATCATGACGGGGGAGCTGCGCTACGAATGGGTGCGCATCAGCACCGTGCGCTCGACGTGGGCGCTCATCGGCTTCGCCATGCTCGTCCCTGCGGGGCTCGCGCTCTTCGTGTCGTGGCTCGTCGGCAACCTCGGCTCCGACGCTGGTGGCCCGCCGGACGGAGAAGCCGGTGGGCTAGCGGGCTTCCTCCCGCTCACCGCCGCGATCCTCTGCGCCATCGGAGCCGCGGCCTTCGGTCAGGAGTACCGGCACGGGCTCATCCGGATCACGCTGGCGATCTTCCCCCGGCGGACGCCCGTCTTCCTCGCCAAGGCGCTCATGGTGAGTGGCGTCATCGTGGTGGCCGCGGTTCTTGCCATCGTGACGATCGTGCTCGCTCAGGCTCTGGGGGGAGTGATCTCGGGCACGGGCGTCGTGTGGGACGAGACAGCCTGGGGTGCGTCAGGGGTGCGCGCCGTGCTCTACGTCGTCCTGTTCGTCCTCATCGCCTTCGCGCTCACAGCGCTGACGCGCAATCAGCCACTGGGGATCATTGGACCGATCGTGCTCGCCGTCCTCATCGAGCCGATCATCAGCACGATCGCCTTCGTCCAGGGATGGACCTGGATCGACTGGGTACTGCCGTTCTCGGGGGGAGCCGCCGCCGTGTCCACGGACGGTGCGGAAGCGTGGGGCCATCTCGCTGTCTTCGGGGGCTGGTTCCTGCTACTCGCGATCCCCGCCTGGGTCCTCTTCGTGCGCCGCGACGCCTGATCGGACGCCTGATCGGTGGACATCCGTGGGGCCGGGGCCGTAGCCCTCGGAGGAGCGTTGGGTGCACTCGGTCGTCACGGCGTCGATCTCGTGACTCAGGCGCTCGGCCTCGCATCGCCGTGGGCCACGCTTGTGGTCAACGTTGCCGGATGCCTGGCGATGGGCCTGTTGGTCGCGGCCATTCTCGCTGATCCTGGCCGCCATCCCCTCTGGCGACCGCTCGTCGGCATCGGCCTGCTGGGCGGATTCACCACCTTCTCAGCCTTCGCCGGTGATGCGGTGACTCTTGTCGACGACGGTCAAGGCGTGGCGGCCGCGGCGTACATCGTGGCGAGCCTGGTGGGCGGGCTCGTAGCGGTGCGTCTTGGTGTGGCGCTGGGCGAACATCGGAGAGCCGCGCGAGGTGCCTCATGATCGGCATCGCGCTCGTCGCGGTGGGAGCCGCGCTGGGTGCCACTGCTCGCTACGCACTGGCCTCGGCGTGGCGCGCGCGATTCCCGTGGTCGATTCTCACCGCCAACGTCATCGGCTCCTTCCTGCTCGGGATCCTCCTCGTGCGGGCACAGGACGACGTCTACCTCTTTCTCGGCGTTGGCTTCTGCGGAGCGTTGACGACCTTCTCGACCTTCGCGCTCGACACCCTTCTCCTGGCCAGGGAGGGCCGCACCCCCGCCGCGGGCGCCAATGTCGTGGTCTCCGTGACGGGCAGCATCGCCGCTGTCGCCGCCGGCTTGCTCTTAGCGCGTGCGATCGGGTCCTAGTCGAGAGGGCGTGAGCAGTCGATCAGCCGTGTGGGCGTGACGATGCAGTCGACTGGGCGATCATGCGGCTCGCTCGGCACCTGCTCGATCACGTCGGCATCGTGCACGATCGCCGCAATGACCGGGCGGGTCGCACCGAGCTCTGCCAGGACACGGTCGTAGTAGCCGCCGCCCTTGCCGAGCCGATCACCATCGGGCGTGACGGCAAGGGCGGGGATGAGCATGGCGCGGACAGGGGAGAGCGCGACGCTCGGTCCCGTGGGCTCGTCGATGCCCATGGCCGACACCTGCGTCGACGGGCCATCGAGCACCCACTCGAGTTGAGCGTCCGCTACGCGAGGCAGCAGCACCTCGAATCCCGCATCGGCCAGGGCTACGCGCAGTGCGCTCGTGTCGGGCTCGGTGCCATAGGAGGCGTAGCACGTGACTCTCGGGGGCCCGGGAACCTCGACGAGCCAGGCCAGTACTCGCTCGGCGATCGCCCCCGGATCGGGTCGCTGCTCGGATCGACGCCGCGCCCGCGCCTCCTTGCGGGCAAGGGCCTTGACCGTGGATGGACCGGTGTCGGGGGTGCTCACGCCGACATTCTCCTAGGGTGTCCCCATGCGCGTGACCACGGCGGTCATCCCCGCGGCCGGTCTCGGCACGCGGTTCCTTCCCGCGACCAAGGCCACGCCCAAGGAAATGCTCCCCGTGGTCGACAAGCCCGCCATCCAGTACGTCGTCGAGGAGGCGGTCGCCGCGGGCCTCGATGACATCCTGTTCGTCACGGGCCGCAGCAAGCGACCGCTCGAGGATCACTTCGATCGCAACCTCGAGCTCGAGGCCGCCCTTGAGGCCAAGGGTGACGACGCACGCCTGCGTAGCGTTACGGAGTCCAATGACCTCGCTCGCATCCACTACGTCCGACAGGGCGACGCCCTCGGCCTCGGTCACGCTGTCCATGTCGCAGAGCAGCATGTCGGAGGCGAGCCCTTCGCCGTCCTGCTCGGAGATGACCTGATCGATCCGAGGGATCCTGTGCTCCAGCACATGATCGATGTGCGTAATCGACTCGGCGGATCGGTGCTGTGCCTGATGGAGGTGCCGCGAGATCAGATCTCGCTCTACGGCTGCGCGGCTGTCGAGTCCGGCGACTCCGACGGAGTCGTCCGGGTGACCGACCTCGTCGAGAAACCCGACGCTGCCTCCGCTCCGAGTTCCCTCGCCGTCATCGGCCGCTACATCCTCGACCCCGAGATCTTCTCCGTCCTTGAGCGCACCCCTCCTGGTCGCGGCGGGGAGATCCAGTTGACCGACGCGTTGCGCGAACTCGCGCTCGCGGGGCGAGTTCACGGCGTTCTCTTCAGTGGACGGCGTTACGACACCGGAGACCGGCTGTCCTATCTCCAAGCCGTGATCCGCCTCGCCCTCGAGCGCGAGGATCTCGGTCCCGCGCTGCGCGCGTGGCTTCCGCACGCTCTCGAGGATGGTGACTGACATGAGGTCGGTTGAGGAGCACCAGCGGATCGTGCTCGCCCAGGCGAACCCTCTCACCGGTCAGCAGGTGCCTCTCCTTGCCGCGGACGGGCTCGTGCTGGCCGAGGCTGTTGCCGCAACCTGGCCGCTGCCGTCCTTCGATAACAGCTCCATGGATGGGTACGCCGTCCGCGCGGTCGACCTCGAGGGCGCCACGGATGCGGCGCCGGTGCGACTTCCGGTGCACGGGGATCTTGCTGCCGGGCAGGAGGCTCAGGCACGACTGGAGCCCGGCACGGCGATCCGGATCATGACCGGAGCGCCGATCCCCGACGGTGCAGACGCCGTCGTCCCGGTGGAATGGACGGACGGAGCCACCGACGTCGTCACCGTGACGCGTGCACCTGACCTCGGTGCGCATGTGCGTCGCCGCGCCGAGGACGTCGCGGCCGGTGAGGTGGTCCTCGATTCGGGCACACCGATCAATGCGCGCGTCATCGCGATGCTGGCGGCCGTGGGCCTCGCAGACATCCCGGTGCACCGCCGACCTCGGGTCGCCGTGATCTCGACCGGGGACGAACTCGTAGATCCTGGAGTGCCACCCGGCCCTGGCCAGATCGTCGACTCCAACAGCTACATGCTCACGGCTGCCGTCCGTGAAGCCGGAGCGGAGGGAGTCAGGATCGGGCCGGTCCCCGATGACGAGGCAACCCTCGAGCGCATCCTGCGCGAGGAGGCGGAGAAGAGCGACCTCATCCTCACTTCCGGGGGTGTCAGCATGGGTGCCTACGACACCGTCAAGGCGGTGCTGTCCCGCATGGGGGGCGTGGATTTCGTCAAGGTGGCCATGCAGCCGGGGATGCCGCAGGGATCTGGGCGGGTCGGCACGACCCCCATCATCACCCTCCCCGGCAACCCCGTGAGTTCTTTCGTGTCGTTCGAGGTCTTCGTCAGGCCCGTGATCCGTCGAATGCTCGGCTTCGAGTTCCTGGACCGCCCGATCCTTCACGCCATCTGCGCGCGCGAGTTCACCTCGCCACCCGGCAAGACGCAGTTCGCGCGCGTGAGGACCCACACGCATGACGGTCTGCTCATGGCAGAGCCTGAGGGCGGCCAGGGCTCGCACATCATCGGCGGCCTTGCGCGAGCCGACGGTCTCGCCGTTGTCCCCGTGGGCGTCGACCGCGTGCGCGAACGCGACGAACTCGTCGTCTGGGACCTCCGAGGTGATCGAGCATGAGCGAGGACTTCACCCATCTCGATGAGCGAGGTGCGGCTCGGATGGTGGACGTCAGCGGCAAGGAGATCACTGTCCGCACCGCGACCGCGTCAGGCCGCGTCCGGGTGTCGGCCGAGGTCATCGCCCTGCTCCGGGGATCCGGGATGCCCAAGGGGGACGCGCTGGCCGTCGCGCGCATCGCGGGTATCCAGGCAGCGAAGCGCACGCCGGATCTCGTCCCGCTGTGTCACCCGTTGGCTATCCACGGAGTCGATGTGGACCTGCGGATCGATGCGGACTCGGTGTGCATCGTCGCCACCGTCCGCACGGCGGATCGCACGGGGGTCGAGATGGAGGCTCTCACGTGCGTGAGCGTGGCCGCTCTCGCCCTCGTCGACATGGTGAAGGCCGTTGATCCCGCGGCGGTCATCTCGGACATCCAGCTCGACGAGAAGACGGGCGGCAAGCGTGGCCGGTGGGTGCGACCGGAATGACGCGGGGTTGGCCGGCGCGTCTGCGCGAGGGCAGTGTTGAGTTGAAGCCGCTGCGCCTGCGGGACGCCTCCGCGTGGCGTGAAGTTCGCTCGCGCAACGCCCGGTGGTTGCGCCCGTGGGAGGCCACGCTGCCGCTGGCCGAGCACGACGCGCCCACCACATACGCCTCGATGGTGCGCCGGCTTCGGGCCGAGGCGCGCGAGGGGCGCAGCCTGCCCTTCGCCCTTGTCGTCGATGGCGCCTTCGCCGGTCAGGTCACCGTCGGTGGGATCTCCCGCGGCTCCTTGCTGAGCGCCTACATCGGCTACTGGATCGACGAGAGGTGTGCGGGCCGTGGCATCATGCCGACGGCTGTCGCGCTCACCACCGACCACTGCTTCCGAGAGGTCGGCCTTCATCGTGTCGAGATCAACATCCGTCCGGAGAACGCCGCATCATTGCGGGTAGTGGAGAAGCTCGGCTTCCGACAGGAGGGCATCCGGGAGCGCTATCTGCATATCGATGGCGATTGGCGCGATCACCTCACCTTTGCGCTGTGCGCGGACGAGGTGCCCGAGGGTGTCCTCGCGCGATGGAGGTCCTCCCGCATCGACTCTCGGAGCTGATCAGCGCCGCGGCCAGTGCTGCACCGCTCCGCGACACGCCATCGGTCCAGCGTCGAGATCCACCACTCGGGGCTGCTGTCCACATACCGTTCATTGATGTGACGGGTCTGATCTATGTGGCGATCGTGGCCCTCTGGGCCGCAGTTCTGATCCCCATGTGGCTGCGCCGTCACGACGACGATCAGGCCAAGCGCATCGAGCGGCACCGGGTCGCCATGGGCACACTCGCTCGCATCGCCCATGATCCCGAGGCCGCACACGGACTTGCTGCGCGCCGCCGGCGCGTCATCGTCGCTGCGACCGCCACGCTCGGTGCACTCGGTACGGCGGCCTGGATCGCTGGGCTCCTCCCGGGGCTGGGCACCGCTGCGCTGTGGATCCCGTTCCTTGGCTACCTTCCGGCAGCGGTGCTGTCTGAGCGGCGGGCATCTCGCATCGCCGCGCAGCGTGCCCTCGAAGACCGGCGCGAGCGCCGTGAAGCGCGATCGAATGATCACGTCGCCGCAGCTGAGGTCCGCATCGAGCCGATCGACATCGACCACGTTGCCGCGGACCATGTCGGCCGCGCACCACGTCCTACCGTCACGTGGGACGAGGTCTTCGACCAGACCGCGTGACCTCGTCCGCCGCCTCACCTGCGGCGTGCTCTCTCGCGGCGCTGGTGTAGTGTCACCGCCTGTCCGAGGGAGACCTCGGCCGACGGGGCTTAGGCCCCCCGGGGCTGTAGCGCAGTCCGGTAGCGCACCTCGTTCGCATCGAGGGGGTCAGGGGTTCAAATCCCCTCAGCTCCACACCCGGCAGGGCGGCCGCGGTTCCATTTCCTGGGAATTTCCGCAGGCCCCCGCGTGGTCGCCGCGGGATCACCGCGCATCAGACCGGCCCCCCGCCTACGGTGGTGGGCCGAGGAGGTTCCCCATGGTTGGCAAGATCGGTGCGGCTGCCGTGACCGCGGTGCTCGTCATGACGGGCGGTGCTGTTGCCGCGGCACCCGCGCAGGCCGAGGGCCCGGTGTCGGCATGCCATTGGATCGACCGCGAGTACTCCGCGACGTACTCGTGCGACGAGCCTGCTGACGTGGTGGAGTACCTCGACATCGTCGAGTGCTGGAAGTACCCGGCGTCGCCCCGCACCTATGTGCGGCACAAGACCGACCGTGGCTGGGTGAGGAACAAAGCGATCACCGTCAAGATCACGGGCGCCAAGGGATGCGAGGAGCCGTACTCCTATCGCACTGTCGTGCGCGTGCCGCGTGAATTCCTCTCGGAGATGTCGACGACGCGTGTGCGGCTGACGATGCCAGCATCCACCGGAACCCTGTCAGACGGCACGGAGTACTCCTTCGGCAAGACGGTCGTGACGTACGGCGCCTGCCTGATGCCGGAGGATGCCAGCGACTGGTGCTCCGAGCGCTGAGGGTCAGACCCAGGTCGGCATCCACATACGCCAGGTCCACTGGGTATACGGGATGACCTCGGCGGTCCAAATCGGGTAGAACCACCAGGCCGCGATGACGACGAGCACGAGAATGCCGGCGGCGATGAGGGTCCCCGACCTCCGTCGGCTGCGCTCGGCATCAGCAGTGCCGACGAGGGCGCCGATCATGATGGCGAGCGCCATGGCCAGGTAGGGCAGGAAGACCACCGAGTAGAACGAGAAGATCGTCCGGTCGAGGTAGAGCAGCCACGGCACCCAGCCGGCGAGGACCGCGAGCAGCACCGCCCCTGCGCGCCAGTCACGGCGAGTGATCCACCTCCAGATGAGATAGAGCAGCGCGATCGATCCGATCCACCAGATGACGGGATTGCCGAGAGCGAGGACCTCCGCTGCACACGAATCCGCCGTGCAGCCGCTCTCGCCGCGCTCCAGACTCGACCAGTAGAACGAGGTGGGCCTGGTCTGGACGAACCAACTGAGCGGATTGGACTGGTAGGAGTGATCGCCGGTCAGTCCGACATGGAAGTTCCACGCCTGTGCGTGGTAGTTCCACAGCGACCGGAGTGCTGCCGGGACGATCGAGGAACTGTTGTCGGCCCATTGCCGCCCCCAGCCGCCGTCGGTGAGCAGCCAACCGGACCATGTGACGAGGTAGGTCACGGCGGCGGTGCCGACCATGGCGGCAAAGGCGATGGGCGCACTGCGCAGGAGCGTCACGGACCAGGGACGGTCTACGCCCAGGCGGCGCCTCAAGGACACGTCCCAGATCACGGTGAGTAGTCCGAAGGCCGCGAGGTACCACAGCCCGGACCACTTCACGGCGCAGGAGAGACCCAGGGCAATGCCCGCTGCCCAGCGCCATGGCCGGGGTCCGAGCGCCGGTCCCCACGCATCAGAGACGAGGGACCGCCCCGCTAATCGGTGACGCACCTGGTCTCGATCGAGCAGCAGGCAGCCGAAGGCAGCCAGGACGGTGAAGGAGAGCACCATGTCGAGGACCGCGGTGCGGCTGGTGACGAGGTGCATTCCGTCCAGTGCTACGAGCAATCCGGTGACGGTGCCTACGAGGTCCGACCGAGTGAGCCGTCGCGCGATGCGCGCAGCCATGAGTATCGAGAGCGTGCCGAGGACGGCAACGGCGAAGCGCCAACCGAACGGAGTGACTCCGAAGAGCCACTCGCCTCCGGCGATAACCCACTTGCCGAAGGGTGGGTGCACGACGAACGCCGGGTCGTCCTTGAAGACATCGATCGTGCGCCAGTTGCCGTCTGAGGCGAGGATCAGTTCGTTGGCGCTGTCATCGAACTGCTGCTCGTGTCCGTAGCGCAGCAGCGCAAGCCCGTCCTTGGCGTAATAGACCTCATCGAAGGCGAATGCGTCCGGGCGACCGAGGTTGACGAAGCGGAGCAGGCCACCCACCAGCATGGCGAAGACCGGGCCGATCCATCCTCGCCAGCCGGTGCTCGGCATCGGCGGGAAGAGATCGCGAGCTACCCCTGCGACGGCGGCCGGGGAGGACGCAATGGCTGGCGCCGGCGGGGCTGACATCGGCCCATCGTAGGCACGATCGGTTGATGCCAGGGTGGCCTGCCCGGCTCGCCTGCGAAGATGGGCGGGTGTCAGCGCCCGGCGTCCTCACCATCGCCGCCACCCCGCTCGGCAATGTGTCGGACGCGAGCGTTCGCCTGACAGAGGCGATGATCGACTCCCGCGTGATCGCAGCGGAGGACACCCGCCGACTGCATCGTCTGGCCCGTGACCTCGGGCTCACGCTCACCGCGGACGTGATTTCGCTCCACGACGCCGTTGAGGGCAGCCGCACCGGTCGACTCGTCGAGCGCCTGCATCGTGGTGAGGACGTGCTCCTTGTGAGTGATGCGGGCATGCCCCTGATCAGCGACCCGGGCTACCGGCTCGTGCGAGCGTGCATCGACGAGGGCATCGCCGTCACCGTCCTCCCCGGACCGAGCGCGGTGCTGGCAGCCCTCGCGGTGTCAGGACTCCCGGTGGACCGCTTCTGCTTCGAAGGGTTCCTGCCCAGGCGCCCCGGCGAGCGCCGTCGGCGGATCGAGGAACTCGCTGAGGAGCGGCGCACGATGATCTTCTTCGAGGCGCCGCACCGGCTCCCGGAGATGCTCGCAGCGCTCGTTGAGGGATTCGGTGCGGATCGGGACGCCGCCATCTGTCGAGAACTCACCAAGACCTACGAAGAAGTCCGCCGGGGTCAACTCGGTGCACTTCTCGCTGACCTCGGCGAACCGCGGGGTGAGATCACGGTCGTTGTCGGTGGCGCGACAACCAGCCGTGTCACGGGCGAACCGGCTGAGTGGGCCGCTGACGTCGCGAGCCTCGAGGCCACGGGATCGGATCGTCGAAGCGCAATCACGACGGTGGCGCGTCGTCGTGGCGTGGGCCGCCGCGATGTCTACGACGCGGTTGTGCGTGCCAAGGGGAAGGCAACCGAGGCTGGAAAGTAGGATCGCCCACCATGGCCGCCTACTACGTCACGACGCCGATCTATTACGTCAACGACGCCCCCCACATCGGCCATGCCTACACCACGACAGCAGGCGACGTCCTCACGCGCTGGCGTCGACAGCGCGGTGATGACGTGTGGTACCTCACGGGCGTCGACGAGCACGGCACCAAGGTCCAGCGAGCCGCTGAATCGGGTGGCGTGTCACCGCAGGAATGGGTAGATCGACTCGTGGACGAGTCGTGGCGTTCGGTCCTGGAGACCATCGACGCGGCCAATGACGACTTCATCCGGACGACGGAGCCACGCCACAAAGACCGGGTTCAGCACTTCTGGGAGGTCGTCCGGGACCGCGGCTTCGTCTACGAGGCCGACTACGAGGGCCCCTACTGCGTGGGATGCGAGGAGTTCAAACTCGCGGGCGATCTCGTTTCCGGGCCGGCCGGCGAGGACTTGTGTCCCGTGCACCAGCGCCCCGTCGAGATGCTCAAGGAGACCAACTGGTTCTTCAAGCTGTCAGCCTTCACAGACGCCCTGATCGCGCACTATGAAGCCCATCCTGACGCCATCGAGCCACAGAGTGCCTACAACGAGGTCATGTCCTTCCTGCGCCAAGGCCTCGTCGACATCTCGATGTCGCGAAGCAGCGTCAGCTGGGGGATCGGCCTGCCCTGGGACGAGCGCCAAGTGGTCTACGTCTGGTTCGACGCTCTCCTGAATTACGCGACCGCCGTCGGCTACGGCGCGCCCGAGGGGAGTCCCGACGCGGATTTCTTCGCCCGCACGTGGCCTGCAGACGTGCACCTGGTCGGCAAGGACATCCTGCGGTTCCATGCGGTCTACTGGCCGGCAATGCTCATGGCGGCCGATGTGGCGCTGCCCCGCAAGGTTTTTGCGCATGGCTGGCTGCTCGTGGGCGGTGAGAAGATGAGCAAGACGCGCCTCACGGGAATCGCCCCCGAGCAGATCGTCGACCACTTCGGCTCGGATGCCTTCCGCTACTACTTCATGCGCGCCATCCAGTTCGGGCAGGACGGATCCTTCTCCTGGGAGGACATGTCGGCGCGCTACACCGCCGAACTTGCCAATGGCTTGGGCAATCTCGCCTCCCGCGCCACGGCGATGGTACAGCGCTATCGCGGCGGCGTGCTTCCGTCTGCGGGCGAGTATTCGGCGGCAGAAGATCACCTGCAGCGGCTGCTTGCGGAGATCGTGCCCGAGGCCGACGCTGCGATGTGCGCGCTGGACTTTGCGGGTGGTATCGCCGCGGTGAGGCGCTTCATCGATGCGGTGAATCTCTACGTCACGGAGCAGGAGCCCTGGGTCGTTGCCAAGGACGAGGCCCGAGCGGAGCGCCTGAACACGATCCTCTACACCGTCTGCGAGTCACTTCGCGCCATCGCGACGCTCTACAACCCGATCATGCCCAAGGCGATGAGTGTCCTCTGGGAGCAGATCGGCGCAGCCTCCACGCTCGGCCCGCTGGGGGAGCAGCGGATCGAGAGCGTGGCGACCTGGGGCCAGCTCCCTGCGGGTGCGCGCGTGGATAAGGGAGCCATTCTCTTCCCCAGGCTCGAGGACGACGCTCAGTGAAGGAGCGGCCCGGGCCGACACAGCCGCTGCCACGGCCGGTGGTCGACACTCACTGCCACCTCGACGTCACGGATCGGCATCTCGGCGAGACCCTTCCTCCTGCTGAGGCCCTCGCCCTCGCCCGTGACGCCGGTGTGGCTCGCGTCGTGCAGGTCGGCTGCGACGTCGCCTCGTCCTCGTGGGCTGTCGATATCGCGAGAGTGACGCCAGAAGTCGTGGCGGCTGTCGCGCTTCACCCCAATGATGTGCCCCGCATCGTGGCGAGGGAGGGCTCAGCGGGCCTCGACGATGCGATCGATCACATCGAGCGGCTCGCGGCCGATCCCCACGTGCGCGCCGTGGGCGAGACGGGACTGGACTACTACCGCACGCGCGATGAGGCGGACCAGCAACTCCAGCACGAGTCGTTCAGACGTCATATTGATATTGCGAAGCGACTCGATCGCACCCTGGTCATCCACGATCGCGAAGCTCACGGTGACATCCTGCGGATCCTCGACGAGGAGGGGGCTCCCGATCGCGTGGTGTTCCACTGCTTCTCAGGGGATGCCGAGATGGCCAGGCACTGCGCGGATCGCGACTGGTTCTGCTCCTTTGCCGGGGTCGTCACCTACAAGAGTGCCGGAGATCTGCGCGAGGCTCTCGCCGTCCTGCCTCGCAGCAGCATGCTCGTGGAGACGGATGCGCCCTATCTCACCCCCGTGCCGCACCGGGGTGCCGTCAATGCGTCCTATCTCGTGCCACTCACGGTGCGCACGATGGCGGAGACACGGGGCGAGCCGCTTGAGCAGGTGTGCACTGACCTGTGGGACAACGCCATGCGGGCCTTCGGCCAGTGGTAGATCAGGTCGCGAGTGACGGCGACGACCCGGGGGAGGCGCTGCCGGCGTTGCTCGGTGCCTCGGATCTGCGTTCCATTGCCGAGCGCTGGGGCATTCGGCCGACCAAGCAGTGGGGCCAGAACTTCGTGGTTGACGCCAACACCGTCCGGCGGATCGTGCGATTGGCCGGTGTTCTCCCGGGTGATGTCGTTCTCGAGGTGGGTCCCGGTCTCGGCAGCCTGACGCTCGGGCTGCTTGCCTCAGGGGCTCGCGTGGAGGCGGTCGAGATTGATCCGGTGCTGGCGCAGGCACTGCCCGACACCGTGGGCAGCCTGAGACCGGAATGGCTCGAGCGACTCGAGGTCATCGCGGCGGATGCACTTCGCATCGACGAACTCCCGATACCGCCGACAGCACTCGTCGCGAACCTGCCGTACAACGTCGCCGTGCCGGTCGTCCTGCACCTGCTCGCCGCATTCCCTTCCCTCAGGTCGGGCCTGGTCATGGTGCAGGCCGAGGTGGCCGATCGACTCGTCGCGCCACCGGGCAGTCGCGTCTACGGCGTCCCATCGGTCAAACTCGCATGGTTCGCTCGGGCCGAACGCGCGGGATCGGTCCCCGCAGGAGTGTTCTGGCCTGTCCCGCGCGTGGAGTCGGGGCTGGTCTCCTTCACCCGGCACGATCCACCGCGCACGCCGGCGACGCGCGCCGAGGTCTTCACCGTTATCGATGCTGCGTTCGCGCAACGGCGCAAGACACTGCGTGCCGCCCTCGCGGGATGGGCGGGTTCCGCTGCCGATGCCGAGCGCATCCTTCGCGCGGCCGGCGTTGACCCAGGGGCGCGCGGCGAGAGCCTCGATGTCAGCGCCTTCGCAAGGATTGCCGGCGCACGTGCGCTCGTGTGAGCGGTTGCCCGATACTGTCGGCACGTGACGTCGATCTGTGTCGCACCGGGCAAGGTCAACCTGAGTCTTCGCATCCTGGGCCTGCGCCCCGACGGCTACCACGACATCTCCACGGTGTTCCACGCCGTCTCTCTCACCGATGAGGTCCGGGTGACGCGCGGCGGCCCGGGGGCAGGTCGGGTCGTCACCACGATGGGAGAGCGCGTCGAGTCCGTGCCGAGCGGTGACGCCAACATCGCGGCCCGAGCGGCCCTCGCGCTCGCGCGGGTGGCCGGGATGGATGATCCCGATGTCACCATCGACATCATCAAGGCCATCCCCGTCGCGGCCGGGATGGCTGGCGGGAGCGCCGATGCCGCTGCCACGCTGGTCGCGCTGCGCGCGCTCTGGGGGCTGGCGACCACGGATGACGAGCTCACCGGTATCGCGGCATCGCTGGGCTCCGATGTGCCCTTCTCGCTGCTGGGCGGCACGGCCAAGGGCACCGGGCGCGGCGAGATCCTCACCCCGGTACTGACTGCTGCCACTCTGCACTGGGTCGTCGCCCTCAGCGAGGGTGAGCTGTCAACGCCGGAGGTCTACGCCGCTTGGGATCGGCTCGCGGAGTCAGGTCACGTCGTGGCGTCGAGCGCGGATGTCGACGGGCCGCTTCTGGCAGCGCTGCGCCACGGCGATCCTCGCGAGATCGCTCGGCACCTGGTCAACGACCTCGAGCCTGCGGCGCTGTCCCTGCGCCCGTCGCTGCGCGGGGTCTTGGACATGGGCCTGGAGTTGGGTGCACTCGCAGGGATGGTGTCGGGGAGTGGACCCACCTGCGTCTTCCTGGCCGAAAGTCGGGACGCAGCAATCAGTCTCGCGGCCGAGCTGGCGGGTGCCGGCGTCGCCCGGGGTGTGCGTCATGCGGTGGGACCGGCGCCCGGAGCTCGGCTCGTGCTGAGCCGCTAGGAGTGCCGGCGCTGTTAGAGCTGGACCGCCCGCGGCTTGGGCTCGAGGTGAGCCAGGCCGTTCCACGCCAGATTGACCAGGTGGGCGACAACCTCGTCCTTGCGCGGCTTGCGGGCATCGAGCCACCACTGGCCGGTGAGTGCGGTCATGCCCACCAGCATCTGGGAATACATCGGCGCCAATCTCGTTGGTAGGCCGTGCGCCTTGAACTGTTCGGCGAGCAGATGCTCCACCTGGCCTGCGACATCGACGATGAGGCTCGCGAAGGACCCTGTCTGCTGAGACACGGGGGAGTCGCGCACGAGAATGCGGAATCCATCGGGCTGGGACTCGATGTACTCGAAGAGTGCCATGCCCGCCTGCTCGAGGAGCTGGCGCGGATGCGTGCCCTGCAGGGCACCGCTGATCATCGTGAGCAGATGATTCATCTCGCGATCGACGACAACGGCGTAGAGCCCCTCCTTGCCACCGAAGTGCTCGTAGACCACGGGCTTGGAGACACCCGCGGTGGCGGCGATCTCCTCCACGCTGACGGCCTCGAAGCCCTTGTCAGCAAACAGCGTCCGCCCGACGGTGATGAGTTGCTCTCGCCGCTCCCGGCCGGTCATGCGCATAGTGGTGTTACTCCCGCCTAGGCGGACGTGGGTGCCTCGAGATCGGGGGACCAGCCGCGGATACGTGTCCTGAGCGCCGGATCGTGCAACTTGGCGGCGAGTCTCGCGGGACTCGGCCAACGCACATCGCGAGCCAGTCGCAGTCGCTCCATCGCCCGGATGATGCCGGCACTGACGTCCACCTGCCCGCGGAGCACACCGTGGCGCGCGGCTGTGGGCTCGGCGTGGTGCAGGTTATGCCAGGACTCACCGAGCGAAGGGAGCGCCAGCCACCGATTGTTCGTGGAGTTGTCGCGATTGCGGAACGGCCGCTGGCCGAAGACGTGGCAGATGGAGTTGATCGACCAGGTCACGTGGTGGACGAGGGCGATGCGCACCAGGCCTGCCCAGAACAGCGCCGTGAGCGCACCCTGCCAGGACCACGTGATCAGTCCGCCGAGGATCGCCGGCGCGAGGATCGTCGAGAGGACGATCCAGGGGAATAGGCGCGAAACGCGCTGCAGTGCCTTATGGGAGCGGATATCCGGGGCGTAGCGCTCGATCGAGGTTTGCTGACCGTCGAAGAGCCAGCCGACATGGGCGAAGACCAAGCCCTTGGCGACGGCGCGCCGCGAGGTGCCGAAGCGCCACGGGCTGTGCGGATCGCCGTCCTCATCGCTGCGCGCATGGTGACGTCGGTGGTCGGCGACCCACTGATCAAGGGAGCCCTCGATGGCCGTGGATCCGGCGACGGCGAGAACAACCGAGACCCATGTTGGTGCCTTGAAAGACCCGTGCGTGAAGTGGCGATGGAAGCCCACCGTGATGCCGGCCGCGGCGACGACGTAGAACAGCCCGGCGAGGATGAGGTCGGTCCAGCCGAGCCACCCACCCCAGGCCACGGGAACAGCCAGGACGACGGCAATGAGCGGCACCGCGACGAAGATGCCGATGGTGGTGCGCATGCCCCGAGCCATGGGCTCGGTGACGGGGCGAGCTATGGGCTGGGTGACGGGGTGCCCGGCGTTCGTGACTGACTGTCCTTCGACGATGGCCGTCATGCGCGCCCCTGTCCTCGTCACCGCTGCCAATGAGACCAACTTACGGCAACGTAACCTACGCTTCCGTAACCTGTCCAGGCCCCGGGCGGTGCGCCCCGCCTGCGAGACTGCTGCCCGGGTCGGGCACCGACCCGCCATCCCGGCTCGTCTAATGGCAGGACAAGAGACTTTGGATCTCTGAATGGGGGTTCGACTCCCTCGCCGGGAGCGCATGCTTGGGGGGTAGGGTGCCGACGTCGGCTGCCCCCCGGGGCGATCCTTCTCCTGGAGGTCCGTGAGCGGTGACGTCGCAGGGACCGATCGTCATCGTCCTCGCCGCGGGTGAGGGCAAGCGCATGCGCTCAGCCACGCCCAAGGTTCTGCATGCGATCGCGGGCAGGACGCTCATCGGTCATGTCCTCGAGGCGGCAGCTGCCGTCGATCCCGCGCACGTCGTGGTTGTGGTCGGTCACGGTCGCGATCACGTCCTTGCGCATCTCGATGAGGTTGCGCCATGGGTCGACACCGTTGTCCAGGATCAGCAGTTGGGCACCGGACATGCGGTCCGCATCGCGCTCGCGGCGCTCGCGACAGCACACGCTCTCGAGGCTTCACCGATTGTGGTGCTCAGCGGCGACACGCCCCTCCTCACCGGGCGGACCGTCCGCAAGCTCGTCGATGCGCAGGTCTCGTCCGGTGGAGCAGCCACCGTGCTCACCGCGGTGCTGTCCGATCCAGCCGGCTACGGGCGCGTGGTGCGCGACGGCTCCGGCGCCGTCGAGGTCATCGTCGAGGACCGAGATGCCACTGCCGACATCCGCGCTATCAGCGAGATCAACGCCGGGATGTACGCCTTCGACCCGATCGCGCTCGCCCCGGCACTGGAGCGGCTCACCACGGCGAACGATCAGGGCGAGGAGTACCTCACCGACGTCGTCGGCCTGCTGAGAGCTGAGGGTAGGCCCGTGACGGGGCTCATCGTCGACGATGCGCACGAGATCCTCGGGGTCAACGATCGTGGGCAGTTGGCGGACGCGGCGGCCATCATGCGTGACCGCATCAATGCCCGCTGGATGCGTGACGGTGTCTCGATGCTGGATCCCGCATCTACCTGGATCGATGTCGACGTCGATCTGGCGCCCGATGTCACTCTGCTTCCTCAGACGTCCTTGCTGGGCCCCACGACGATCGCGAGTGGTGCTCGCATCGGACCCGGCACGACGCTCACGTCGTGTGAAGTTGGCGCCGATGCATCCGTGATTCACACGTGGGCCGAGTTGGCTGTCATCGATGCTGGTGCCAGTGTGGGGCCGTTCACCTATCTCCGCCCCGGCGCCCGACTGGGAGCGGGTGCGCGGGCTGGCGCCTTTGTCGAGATGAAGAACTCGTCCCTCGGCGCCGGCGCCAAGGTGCCGCACCTGTCGTACGTCGGTGATGCCGAGGTCGGGCCCGGCACCAACATCGGAGCCGCGACCATCTTCGTCAACTACGACGGCCAGTCCAAACACCGCACCGTCATCGGCCGGGATGCCCGGATCGGGAGCGATACGATGCTCGTGGCACCGGTGAACGTCGGCGACGGCGCCTACACCGCGGCGGGTTCGGTCATTACCGACGATGTTCCCGCGGGAGCGATGGCCGTGGGGCGCGCCCGACAGCGGAACATCCCCGGCTGGGTGCAGCGCAAGCGCCCCGGCAGCGAATCTGCGCGAGCCGCAGACCAGGCCCACGACCAGCCATCGACAAACGAGGAGTCTGCGTGAGTGAGTTGACAGTCCCCCCCAGCAAGCGC
Source organism: Actinomycetota bacterium (assembly GCA_041164085.1). Taxonomy (GTDB): domain Bacteria; phylum Actinomycetota; class Actinomycetes; order S36-B12; family S36-B12; genus Mxb001. The sequence goes on along the minus strand of JBEAQC010000054.1, from coordinate 16,455 downwards.
CTCGTGCTGCTGACGGGTCGTGCGCACCCGGACCTCGGGGAGGAGGTTGCGAGCCACCTCGGCACCGACCTGTGCCCGGTCGATGCCTACGAATTCGCCAACGGCGAGATCTTCGTGCGCTTCCGCGAGTCAGTCCGAGGCTGCGATGCCTTTGTGATGCAGAGCCACACCACGCCGATCAACACCTGGATCATGGAGCAGATGATCATGGTCGATGCGCTCAAGCGTGCGTCCGCCAAACGCATCACCGTCATCGCCCCCTTCTATGGCTACGCCCGTCAGGACAAGAAGCATCGCGGCCGCGAGCCCATTTCCGCACGGCTCATGGCGGACCTCTTCAAGGCCGCCGGTGCGGACCGACTGATCACGGTCGATCTGCACACCTCTCAGATCCAGGGTTTCTTCGACGGTCCTGTCGATCATCTGTTCGCCCTGCCCCTGCTCGCCGAGCACATCTCCGAGCGCGTGGATCGTGACCGCATCACCGTGGTCTCGCCGGATGCCGGTCGCGTCCGTGTCGCGGAGAAGTGGACCGACATCCTCGGGGCGCCTCTGGCGATCATCCACAAGCGTCGCGATCCCGACACGCCTAACGAGGTCCGTGTCTTCGAGGTCGTCGGTGACGTGCGCGACCGCGTGTGCATCGTGGTCGACGACATGATCGACACCGGTGGCACCATCGTCAAGGCCGCTGACACCCTCTTCGAGAACGGTGCAGCGGAGGTCATCGTTGCGGCGACACACGCGATTCTGAGCGAGCCAGCGGCCCAGCGACTCCAGGACTCCCGCATCAGCGAGGTCGTCGTCACCAACACGCTGCCGATCCCGGATGAGCGTCGGTTCGAGAAGCTGACGGTCCTGTCGATCGCGCCGCTGCTCGCCCAGGCGATCTACGAGGTCTTCACCGATGGCTCGGTCACCCGCATGTTCGAGACCCCGGAGCGCGTGCCCGCGACCCCCTGACCCAAGCCAGCCCACCCCGTCGGCTAGAGTCTGGTCGCTCCTCGGCGAGGGTGCGACACGCACCGTGATCGACGTGGCCGCTGGCCGCACCACGCCGTGGCTGCCCATCTCGGAGGACGTCTCCGGGGTCGACGAGGAGGTCGCATCGTGAATATCCGCCTCGAGGCCGAGCCTCGTTCCGACTTCGGCAAGGGTGCTGCGCGCCGTCTGCGCCGCTCGGGCCGGATCCCCGTCGTCCTGTACGGCGATGGCACCGAGCTCCTGCACCTGTCCCTGCCGGGCCACGACCTCGAGCAAGCGCTGCGTAAGCCCAAGGTGACGCTGGAGATCGTGCATGGCTCAGCCACCACTCTCACCAAGCCCCGTGACGTGCAGCGCGATCCCGTCCGTCGCACGATCGAGCATGTCGACCTCATCGTCGTGAGTGCAGCTGAGGCACGTGAGCGCGCCGCTGAGGCAGAGGTGCTCGTGGCCGAGGCCGCTGCCGCAGCCGAGGCTGCTGCGTCTGCTCCCGCACCCAAGGGTCCCGCTGAGGAGCCCGAGGCCTCGACCGAGTCGGGCGAGGCCGGGGAGTCCGCGGACTCGACGGACAACGAGTCCTGAGGCTCTTCCGCAAGCGCCGCGAGGAACACGACACCATGCCGGCGTGGCTGGTCGTGGGCCTAGGCAATCCCGGCCCCGAGTACGGGCGGACCCGGCACAACGTCGGAGTCATGGCGGTCGAGGCCCTCGCCGAGCGCTGGGGAGGCCGACTGACCTCTCATCGGTACACCCGTTGCGAGACCTTCGACGCCCGTTGGGATGGCCATCGGGTGGTCCTCGCGCGCGGACGGTCCTACATGAATGAGTCCGGTGGCCCCGTCAAGGCACTCGCGGACTACTTCGATGTCCCGATCGGCCGCATGATCATCGTCCACGACGAACTGGACATCGCCTTCGGCGCGCTGCGAGTGAAGCACGGTGGTGGCGACGGTGGCCACAACGGTCTGCGCAGCGTCCGCCGCGTGCTCGGCAGCGGGGAAACGACCCGAATCAGGATCGGAATAGGCCGGCCTCCGGGGCGTCAGGATCCGGCCGACTACGTCCTCAAGGCCTTCAGCGCTGCTCAGCGTGAGGAGCTGCCGAGCCTTCTCGAGCGCGCGGATGAGGCCATCGAGTGCGTCATCGACCAGGGTGTCGCGGTCGCGCAGAACAGATTCAACTCCGACTAGATTGTGCGCGGGTGCGTGCACGATGCCGAATCACCATGCCGAATCCTGGGAGGCCACGACATGACCGACACTCCGCCGGTGGACGAGACGGACATGGAGGTGTCCGCACGTGTGGCCGCAGAGGCCGGGCAGCTCCTTCTTGCGCTGCGGGACGACTTCGGCCCCGTCGACGACCGAGAAGCGGCAGACAGTCTTCGCAAGAGGGCGGATGCGACCTCTCACGAGCTCATCGCCGCGCGCCTCGCGGCCGCCCGGCCGGACGACTGCGTGCTCAGCGAGGAGGGGGCCGACGACCTGGCCCGGCTGTCTGCCCGCCGGGTGTGGATCGTCGATCCACTGGACGGCACCTGGGAATACGGCCAGGGTCGCGTCGACTTCGCGGTGCACATCGTGCTGTGGGAGGCCGACGACGCAGCTCCCGGCGGGGGCCGGCTGTCGGCCGGCACCGTGGATCTCCCTGCGCAGGGGCTTGCGCGGAGGTCCGATGACGCGCCCGCGCCGCCGCGAACCCTGCCGACGGACCGACCGGTGCGGATCGTGGCCTCGCGTACTCGACCCCCGGCCGTGCTCGCCGATGTCGTTGCCGAGCTCGATGCGAGCCTTCGCGCGCAGGGACACCCCCACGGTGTGGAGGTCATCGACGTCGGCTCCGTGGGTGCCAAGGTCAACGAGATCCTCTCCGGCCGAGCGGAGGCCTACGTGCACGACACGGGCTTCTACGAGTGGGATGTCGCCGCGCCCCTCTCGGTCGCGCACGCTCACGGGCTCACCGCATCGCATGTGGACGGAAGCCCGGTGAGCTTCAACCGCGAGCGCCCCTACGTCACCGACCTGCTCGTGGGACTTCCCGAATTCGCCGAGCAATTGCGTGCGGCGATGCTGCGCGCCGCGGGAGCGTGACACTCCCGGGCCTGCGGTCCGCCCTCAGTCCCATCCCGGGGCTCGCGGAAGCGGTCGACCTTGCGCTTCGCGGCGAGGATCGCGTTCACATCACCGCCCTCCCCGAGACCCGGGCGGTGCTCGCCGGCGCCATCGGCGCCGATGCTCCCGACGGTCGCCTCATGCTGGTCGTCACCGCGACGGCTCGGGAGGCGGAGGACATCGCGGATGCGGTCCAGGAGCAGCTAGGTGCAGGCAGCGCGCTGGTCTTTCCCTCCTGGGAGACCCTTCCGCATGAGCGCTTGAGCCCGGCACCCGACACCGCGGGTGCGCGCGTCGCGGCTCTGCGCCGAATCGCGCACCCTGATCCCGACGACCCATTAAGAGTGATCTGCGCACCGGTGCGTTCGGTCCTCCAGCCGCTCGTCGCGGGCCTCGGCAACCTTGAGCCGATCATGCTCGACGAGGGCGACGACGTGGATGTCGATGACCTCGCGGCGGACTTGGTGCTGCGGGGATACACGAGGGTTGACCTGGTCGAGCGACGTGGGCAATTTGCCCTGCGCGGCGGCATCATTGACGTGTTTCCCACGACTGCGGAGCACCCGGTACGCATCGAACTGTGGGGCGACACCATCGAAGAGGTCCGGGACTTCGCTGTCGCCGACCAACGGTCGCGGCAGCACGTGGGAAGAATCGTCATCCATCCGGCCCGCGAACTCTTGCTCACGGACTCCGTGCGCGCCCGCGCCCGCGACCTCGCCGATGCGCATCCCGAGGCGGCTGAGGTCCTTGACCGCGTTGCCGAGGGCGTGACCGCGGAAGGCATGGAGGCCTTCGCCGCGGTGCTCGCGGACCGGCTGGAGCTGTTGGTCGACGTGCTGCCTCGGGGCTCCGTGTCGGTGCTGTGCGACCCGGAGCGCATCCGTGCACGTGCGGACGATCTGGTGCGCACCTCGCAGGAATTCCTCGAGGCCTCATGGCACGGTGCTGCCGCTGGTGCGCGGGCCCCGCTCGCAGTCGGCGGTCTTGATCTGTCGGCAGCGGCGTACCGGTCCGTCGTTGACGTCGAGGAGGCGGCGCGTGCCAGGGGTCCTGTCTGGACCACGGACACCTTTGCCCAGGAGGGCGATGACCTTGTCATCGCCGCGCGGGCCCTGCCGGATCGGCGGGGGCATCTCGCCGACGTCCTCACGGACATGCGCGACTGGATTGGTGCCGGACTTCGCATCATCGTCCTCGCAGAGGGCCCCGGATCCGCCGAGCGGATTGCCGCGTCGTTGCGCGATGAGGGAATCCCCGCTGTCGTGGACCAGGGCGTCGTCGATGAGAGCAACGTCGTCGTGGCATCGGCGCGATGGCAGGGAGGCTTTGTCTCACCCGGGGGCGGCATCGCCCTCGTCACCGAGGCCGACCTTTTTGGTGAGCGGTCACCCGTGCGCGATTCCGCGCGAATGCCCTCCCGCCGTCGCCGGACGATCGATCCGCTGCAACTCGTGACAGGCGACCTCGTCGTCCATGAGCAGCACGGCGTCGGGAAGTACATCGAGATGGTCCAGCGCACCGTGGGCTCGGCCACGCGCGAGTACCTCGTCATCGAGTACGCACCCTCGCGCAGGGGTCAGCCCCCCGATCGCCTCTACGTCCCGACCGACCAACTCGACCAGGTGACGAGGTATGTCGGCGGCGAGGCGCCCACGCTCAGCAAATTGGGCGGATCGGACTGGCAGCGCACCAAGGCTCGCGCACGCCGGGCCGTGCGCGAGATCGCGGATGAGCTCGTGCGCCTCTATGCGGCTCGTCAGGCCACTCCGGGTTACGCCTTCGGTCCCGACAGTCCCTGGCAGCACGAGTTGGAAGACGCCTTCCCCTATGTCGAGACCCCGGACCAGCTCGCGAGCATCGATGAGGTCAAGGCCGACATGGAGCGCTCCATCCCCATGGATCGCGTCATCTGCGGGGATGTCGGCTACGGCAAGACCGAGATCGCCGTCCGTGCGGCGTTCAAGGCGGTGCAGGATGGCAAGCAGGTGGCGGTGCTCGTGCCCACGACCCTGCTGGTCCAGCAGCACTTCCGTACCTTCAGTGAGCGCTACGCGCCGTTCCCGTTGCACGTGGCCGCGCTCTCGAGATTCCAGACCGACGCGGAGGTGAAGCGCACCCTCGCAGGCCTCGCGGACGGGACGATCGACGTCGTCATCGGCACGCACCGCATGCTCACTCCGCAGGTGCGCTTCAAGGATCTTGGGCTGCTCATCGTGGACGAGGAGCAGCGTTTCGGAGTCGAGCACAAGGAGCACATCAAGGCGCTGCGCACGTCGGTGGACGTGCTCACGATGTCGGCCACCCCCATCCCCCGGACACTGGAGATGTCCCTCACGGGGATTCGTGAGATGTCCACGATCCAGACGCCTCCTGAAGAGCGGCATCCGATCCTCACCTATGTCGGGCCCTACGACGACAAGCAGGTCGCGGCGGCGATCCATCGTGAACTCATCCGAGACGGGCAGGTCTTCTTCATCCACAATCGCGTGGATTCCATCGAGCGCGTGGCGCGCCGGCTGCGCGAACTCGTGCCCGAAGCGCGGATCGCCGTCGCCCACGGGCAGATGAACGAGCATGAGCTCGAGCGCGTCGTCCTGGACTTCTGGGAGCAGCGAGTGGATGTGCTCGTGGCGACGACCATCGTCGAGAACGGGATCGACATCCCCAACGCCAACACCCTCATCATCGATCGTGCCGATGCCCTTGGCCTGTCGCAGCTCCATCAGTTGCGCGGACGTGTCGGTCGCGGCCGTGAGAGGGGCTATGCCTATCTCCTCTATCCGCCGGAGCGCCCGCTCACCGAGACGGCCTACGCGCGACTCGCGACCATCGCGCAGCACTCCGACCTCGGATCGGGCATGCAGATCGCGTTGAAGGATCTGGAGATCCGCGGGGCGGGCAACCTGCTCGGCGGAGAGCAGAGCGGGCACATCGCGGAGGTGGGTTTCGACCTCTACGTGAGACTGGTGGGCGAGGCCCTCGCGCACGCTCGTGGTGACGACGCATCCGTGCCACTCGAGGTCAAGGTCGAACTGCCTCTCGACGCGCACATTCCGCACGACTACGTGCAGGAGGAGCGCCTACGACTCGAGGCCTACCGCGGTATCGCTGCGGCGATGACCGAGGCGGACATCGACGCCGTCGCCGAGGAGCTCATCGACCGCTACGGAGCGCCGCCGGCTCAGGTGGAGATGCTTCTCGCTGTCGCACGCCTGCGCGTGCGGGCTCGAGAGGCCGGCGTGGGTGAGATCGTGCTCGCCGGGCAGCGGGTGAGATTCCACCCCGTGGAACTCCCGGAGTCCGGCCAGTTGAGGGTCAATCGCCTGTACCCGGGCACGCTGCTCAAGCCCGCAGTCCGTACGATCCTGGTGCCACGCCCGCCTGCCGAGGGGATGAGCGACACGGATCTGGTGGACTGGGCGCGAGGCGTGATCGACGTCATCGATCCGCCGCAGGCAAACGGCATGGATGCGCAGCGGACATGAGGAGCGAGGGCGAAGTGAGCGCGAGGGTGCAGCGAGCGGCACGGACAGGTCTGCGGATCCATCCCATGGCTGTCGTGGCGATCGTGGCCGGTGTGCTGCTCTCCGGGTGCGCGGGCCTCGGGCAGGCAGGCGCTGCCGCGGACGTAGGCGCCACGCAGATCTCCTCGGAGACGCTGGCGGCGGATGTCGCCGCTGTCCAGGAGCAGCGCGGAGTGCCCGCGGGGACCGCCAATGCGGCCTTGACACTGAGCGTCCTGCAGCGATTGATCATCACCGAGCTCGTTGACCAGGCGGCCTCGGCTCAGGGTGTGTCGGTCACCCAGGGTGAGATCGACACCGCGCAGCAGCAACTCGAGGCGCAACTCGGCGGCCCGGAGGCACTGGTCGCGGCGTACCTTGATGCGGACGTTCCGCTCAGCGGCATCACGCGTCAGGTCGAACTCTCCCTGCAGGTGCAACTCCTTGGCGCCACGCTCGCCCCTCAGGCGGATCCGAATGGCCAGCAGCAGGCGGTCGTGCAGTACGTCACCGGCTTCGGCATCCAGGAGGGTGTGGAGGTGAGTCCGAGATTCGGCACGTGGGACGCGGGCGCGCTCACCATCGGCCCTCTTCCCAGCGACCTGTCGACAACGGTCCAGACAGTCGATCCGCTCGCCGAACTGATCCCGGCTCCCTAGGCTCACGCCATGCCCGAGTCCGGGGACGGTGTCATCGAACTCATCGCGGTGATGGACCGACTGCGTTCTCCCGGCGGGTGCCCGTGGGATGCACGGCAGACGCATCACAGCCTCGTCGAGTACCTGCTCGAGGAGGCCTACGAGACGGTGGAGGCGATCGAGTCCGGCACTCGCGACGACCTGCGTGAGGAGTTGGGGGATCTGCTTCTGCAAGTCGTCTTCCATTCCCGCATCGCGCAGGAGGACCCCGCATCTCCCTGGAATATCGATGATGTGGCGCGCGACATCTCGGCCAAACTCATTCGACGGCATCCGCATGTCTTCGGCGAGCAGTCGGGTGACGTCACGACAGCGGAGCAGGTCGAGTCCCAGTGGCATGAGCTCAAGGCGCGTGAGAAGGGCCGCGACTCCGTGACCGAGGGCATCCCCGAAGCGCTCCCGGCGCTGCTCCGGGCCGGCAAGGTGCTTGCCCGGAGCGACCGGCTCGAGGTAGCGCTGCCCGACACCGACGCAGCCCTGCCGGAGGTCGCGGACGAGGAAGCCCTCGGCGACCTGCTGCTCGGGATCGTCGCATCGGCCCGTGATCGGGGCTGGGATGCCGAGGCTGCCTTACGCGCTGCGGTGCGCCGACAGGTGCAGCGGATCCGTGATGCGGAGGGCGTGTGACCGCTGAGGAGAGTCTCGCCGCGATCGCCGTGGAGGCTCGCGGGACCCTGCTCTCCTTCGACCCCGTCCGTGCCACGTCGCTCGGGTCACACGCGGATGATGATCGCCTGCCTGACTTCACTGTGTCGGCGGTCCGTGATCACGTCAGTGACATCGATGACCTGCTCACCGCGATCGACGGCGTCGACGATCTCGCTCTACCGGTCGATGCGTTGGTCGACCTCGAGATTCTGAGGGCGAGGCTGACCGCCGAAGCTTTCGATCTGACGGAGGTTGCCCGCCACACCTGGGACCCGTTGGTCTGGGATCCCGCGAGTGGCCTGCACTCGCTGGCAATCCGCGACTTCGCGCCGACGTCGGAGCGACTCGCAAGCGCGCACGGCCGCCTGCGCGCGCTGCCGGGATTCTTGCAGGGCGCACGCCAGACCCTGGGGGAGATGTCCGCCATCCATGTGGAGACGGCACTCCAGCGTCTCGCGGGATTCGACGCGGTGCTGGACGAACTCGCCGTGCTCGGCCCCCTGGATGCTGACGCCGTGGATGCAGCTCGCGGGGCGATCGACGACCACGGCCGATGGCTGACCGACATGCTGCCTGCGGCTCGACGCGACCCCCGTCTCGGCGTACGGCTCTACAGCGCGACGGTGTGGCATCACCTCGATGAGGAACTCGCTCCCGTGCAGGTGCTGGACATGGCCGAGTCGCACTTGGACCACGTCACCGCGCTCTTGCGCGAGACCGCCCTGGAATATCTCGGCGAGTCGTCGCCTACATCGGATGTCGTGCGCCGTGCCCTGGCGCAGGCAAGCTCCGTGGGGCGTGACGGTGTGGTGAGCACGATCGAGGCCGCATTGGATCGGACACATCACTTCGTGCGGCAGCACGAGCTCCTCACCCTTCCCGATGAGGACATCCGAGTGGGGGAGATGCCGCGCATCCACCGAGGCGTGGCCGTGGCCTATTGCGATGCGCCCGGGTCCCTGGAGGACCAGCCCATGCCGACGTTCGTCGCTGTGGCGAACCCTCCCGGCGATTGGCCCGCCGAGCGCGTCGCTTCCTTCCTCCGCGAGTACAACGCCGACCTGTTGCACGACCTGACGATTCACGAAGCCATGCCCGGCCACGCGGTTCAGTTGGCGCGCGCACGGCGTTCGCCAGCATCCCTCGTGCGGCGCCTGGCGCCGTCGGGTGTCTTCATCGAAGGCTGGGCGGTCTATGCCGAGGAGCTCCTCGTCGAGCGCGGCTACACGCTGGACGATGACCCGAAGGCAGGGCTCCGGCTGAGGCTGCAGCAACTGAAGATGCAGGCTCGTATGACGCTCAACGCCATCCTCGATGCCCGCGTCCATGGAGGAGATATTGATGAGTTGGGCGCCGTCGAGTTGCTCCGCCGCCGGGGCTTCCAGGAGGACGAGGAGGCCAGGGGCAAGTGGCGCAGGGCCCTGCTCACGGCGGGCCAGTTGCCCACCTACTTCGTTGGCTGGAGGGGAGTGCGCCACCTCGTCGATGATCTGAGGGTCCTGCATCCGGATTGGTCCGATCGGCAGATCCACGATCTGCTTCTCGAGCAGGGTTCCATCGGTCCGCGCCATCTGCGCACGGTCCTGGGACTGTGACGGCCGCGCCCCTGAGCGCTCGATAGGGTCACGCCATGGCCAGCATCGACGACGTCATCGCCCGCGAGATCCTCGACTCGCGCGGCAACCCCACGGTCGAGGTCGAGGTCGTCCTCGACGACGGAGCCGCGGCGCGGGCGGCAGTGCCCTCCGGGGCGTCCACCGGCGCCTTCGAGGCGGCTGAGCGTCGCGACGGCGACGCCGCGCGCTATCTCGGCAAAGGGGTGCTCGAGGCCGTGTCGGCCGTGGAGGACGAGATCGCGCCGGAGATCCTCGGGATCGATGCCTCCGAGCAGCGGTTGATCGATCAACTCATGGTCGACCTCGATGGCACGCCCAACAAGGCCCGTCTGGGTGCCAACGCGATCCTCGGTGTCTCGCTCGCGGTCGCGCGGGCGGCCGCGACGTCGGCTGACTTGCCGCTGTATCGCTATGTCGGGGGCCCCAACGCCCATGTCCTTCCGGTGCCGATGATGAACATCCTCAACGGCGGGGCCCACGCAGACACGGACGTGGACATCCAGGAGTTCATGGTTGCCCCGATCGGCGCCGCGACGTTTGGAGAGGCCCTGCGCTGGGGGACGGAGACCTACCATGCGCTGAAGGCAGTGCTGCGCGAGCGCGGACTGGCCACGGGTCTTGGTGACGAGGGCGGTTTCGCACCCAGTCTCGCCAGCAATCGCGCCGCGCTCGAACTCATCGTGGAGGCCATCGGCCGAACGGGTCTGCGGGTGGGCACGGACGTGGCACTCGCACTCGATGTGGCCTCGACGGAGTTTTACCGCGATGGCAGTTACCACTTCGAAGGCGCTGCGCGATCGAGTGAGTGGATGACGGGCTACTACGAGGGACTCCTCGCGGACTTCCCCCTGGTATCTATCGAGGACCCTCTCGCGGAGGATGACTGGGCCGGATGGATCCACTGCACCGACGCGATCGGGGATCGAGTGCAGCTCGTGGGTGACGACCTCTTCGTCACGAATCCTGAGCGCCTTGCCCGCGGGATCGCGGAGGGAGCTGCTAACGCCCTTCTGGTCAAGGTCAACCAGATTGGCAGCCTGACCGAGACCTTGGATGCGGTCGAGCTCGCGCAGAGCAATGGCTACCGCTGCATGATGAGTCACCGATCCGGCGAGACCGAGGACACGACGATCGCCGACCTCGCGGTGGCGGTCAATGCCGGCCAGATCAAGACCGGGGCCCCGGCGCGCTCGGAGCGGGTGGCGAAGTACAACCAACTCCTGCGCATCGAGGAGCAGCTGGACGACGCCGGGCGCTACGCCGGGGCCGCGGCGTTCCCGCGTTCGCGCGCCTCCGCGTGAGACCATAGGCGCGTGTCTGCGCGCCGTCCTGCCCTCACTGGTCGGGCGGCCATCCTGGTTCTCGTCCTCGCCGCGCTTGTCGTGACACTGGCCATCCCCTTGCGGGCGTGGCTTGCGCAGCGGGCTGAGATTGCCGCCCTTGAGGCGGACGTGTCTGCTGCACGCGAGCGGGTGGAGAGCCTGGAGGCTGAGCTCGAGGACTGGGATGACCCCGCCTTCGTTGTCGCCCAGGCCCGCAGTCGCCTGCACTTCGTCTTCCCGGGCGAGGTTGGCTACGTCGTCCTGGGCGAGGACGACCGTCCCGTCGTCCCGGCCGAAGCGGACCCCGTGGACGAGTCCGCGTGGTACTCCCGTCTGTGGGAGTCCGCGCGCCAGGCCGATCGGTCGTGATCGACCCCGCCGACCTCGAAGCGATCGCCGAGCAACTCGGACGTGAGCCGCGTGACATCGTCGACGTGGCGCATCGCTGCCCGTGTGGTCAACCCGACGTTGTGGTGACAGCTCCGCGCCTGTCCGACGGGACCCCCTTCCCCACGGTCTACTACCTCACCTGCCCACGAGCGACGTCCGCAGTCGGCCGACTCGAGGGCGGCGGAGTCATGCGCGACATGGAATCGCGGCTCGCAGATGATCCTGATCTGCGCGCGGCCTATGTGTCCGCGCACGAGGCCTATCTCCAGGCCCGGTCGGCCCTGGGCGAGGTCCCCGAGATCGACGGCGTATCCGCCGGGGGCATGCCGGATCGGGTCAAATGCCTTCACGTCCTGCTCGCTCACGCCCTGGCCGCGGGTCCCGGCGTCAACCCGCTAGGAGACCAGGCCCGAGAGCTGGTCGGCGAATGGTGGTCTGTGCATCCCTGCTCAGAGGGAGACCCCGCATGAGGGTGGCCGCGATCGACTGCGGGACCAACAGCATCCGGCTTCTCGTCGCCGACGTCGAGGGTCACTCGCTGCAGGAGGTCACGCGGGAGATGACCGTGGTGCGACTGGGTGAGGGCGTCGACCGCACCGGCGCCTTTGCTGCTGCCGCGCTCGAGCGCACCTTCGCGGCGTGCGACGCCTATGCCGCGACCGTGCGCGACCTCGGCGTGGAGCGGATGCGTTTCGCTGCGACGAGCGCAAGCCGTGATGTGAGCAACAGGGCTGCCTTCGTCGCCGGCGTACGTGAGCGCCTAGGGGTTGATCCCGAGGTCATCTCTGGGGCAGAGGAAGCAGCCCTGTCGTTCCGCGGCGCGGTCGAGGGGCTCGCGCACTCCGTGCTGTCGACGCCGACCCTGGTCGTGGATATCGGCGGTGGTTCCACGGAGTTCGTCCTGGGGGAGCGCACTCCCACGTCTGCGATCTCCGTCAACATCGGATGCGTGCGCATGACCGAGCGGCATCTGCATGGCGATCCACCAACGCTCGACGAGATCACGCGCGTCGAGGTCGATGTGGCCGACGCGATCGACCAGGCTGCACGTGATGTGCCATTGGGCGATGCGCGATCGATGATCGGCGTCGCGGGCACGGTGACGACCATCGTGGCGATCGTGCATGGCCTCGAGGCCTACGACCCGGCGACCATCCACGGACTCGGGGCCTCTCTCGACGACGTCGAGGCGGTGACGAGCGAGCTGCTTGCGATGCCCAGAGCGCAGCGGGCCGCCATCTCCGTCATGCATCCTGGCCGGGTGGACGTCATCGGAGGCGGTGCCCTCGTGCTGCGCGCGGTGATGCGGCGTACCGGGCTGCCGATCGTGGCCAGCGAAACCGACATCCTCGACGGCCTCGCCCGGGGGCTCGCGGAAGGCTGATCCGATGCTCGCAAATTCGTGTAAGCGGTTGCGGGCGACTGATGGGCGCCGTACACTCCCGATCCAGGCCGATACCGGATCGCGCCGGGCTGTTGCAGCATCCGTCCTTGTCGTTTCCTGACGGCATCCGGCGCGGAGGAGAAGCGTGTCGATCACCATCCGCGATGTCGCGCAAGCGGCTGGCGTCTCCACGGCGACCGTCTCCCGCGCCTTGCGGGGACTTCCACACGTCGATCCCGAGACGCGGGAGCGCGTGCGCAAGGTCGCGGCAGACCTCGACTACGTCGTCTCGCCGAGTGCCTCGCGCCTCGCTAGCGGACGCACGGGCACGATCGCGGTGATCACACCGTTTATCGATCGGTGGTTCTTCTCCACCCTCCTGTCCGGGATCAGCGACGTGCTCCAGGAACGCGATGTCGATCTGCTGGTCTACGAGGTCGGCGATCCCGGCACGAGCCCCGGGCTACCCGCTGAACGACGCCTGCGCGGCCGGGTCGACGGTGTGATCGTGGTGACGCTTCCCACGGACGCGCCCCGCATCGCGGACATGCTCGAGATCGGTCTGCCCACCAGCTTCGTCGGCGTGCGCTGGCCCGGGGTGCCCTCGGTGTGCATCGATGACGCCGCCGCTGGGCGCATGGCGACCCAGCACCTGATCAATCTCGGCCATGAGCGCATCGGCATCATCTCGGGGCGTCCACTGGCCTCGACATCCCAGGCGAGCCGGGCTGAGGGCTACGCATCAGCCATGGCTGGCGCGGGCCTCACCCCTGACGCCACCCTCGAGGCGTTCGGCTACTTCACCGTCTCCGGCGGCGAGGCTGCCATGACGTCGCTGCTGTCCCAGCCGAAGCCTCCAACGGCCGTCTTCGCGATGTCCGACGACATGGCCTTCGGTGCCATTCGCGCTCTGCAGCGCCACGGCATCCGGCCCGGCTCGGACATCGCGATCGCGAGCATTGACGGCCACGAACTCGCCGAACTGCTCGATCTCACCACGGTGGGCCAGCCGGTCGCACAGATGGGCAGGATGGCCGCAGAGGCGCTGCTCGCCCGCATGGTCGGCGACCCCGGCGATTCCCCCGACGAGATGACGGTGCCGACGACACTCGTCGTACGGGGCAGCACAGTACCGGTCGATCGCGCATCCGCATCTGGCTGAAGGCATCTAGGCTCGCGGCATGCCCATTGTCGACATACCTTCCGGTGCCCGTGGACTCACGGGCTATCTCGCCGTGCCTGCCGCGGGCCGAGGACCCGGGGTCGTGCTCGTCCAGGAGTGGTGGGGAAGCGTCCCGCACATTCGCTCCGTGGCCGACCGACTGGCTGATGCGGGCTTCGTGACGCTGGCCCCCGACTTCTTCCGCGGTGTCCCGACGACCGAACCTGATGAGGCAGGCAAGCTCATGATGGGACTTCAGGTCGCACAGGCGGGCGCGGATATCGCCGCCGCCGCCGACCACCTGGTGCGCAGCGGACTACTGACCGGCACCCACACGGGCTGCGTCGGCTTCTGCATGGGCGGCGGCCTGGCCCTGCTCGCACCCACGGTTACGCCCGACATCGATTGCGCGGTCGCCTTCTATCCGGCAATGCCCTGGCCCGACTATCACCCCGCGTGGGCCCAGTACGCCGGCAAGGAGGCGCTCGTGCACCAGTGCGAGGCTGACCTGCCGACGACGAGTGAGCAGATCGGTCTGTACGTAGAGGAGATCGCCGCACACGACGGAGTCGCCATCGTCGAAACCGACGTCGGCACCCAGCACGCGTTCTTCAATGACGATCGACCCGAGGTCCATGACCCGCGCGCGTCAGCCCTCGCCTGGGAGCGCACGCTGGGCTTCCTGCATCGCCGCCTCGATGGACCGTTCCGCTGACGGGCCCGACATCGACGCCCGCCGCGGTACGCCGCGCCGCTCGATCATGCGCGACGATCCCCGCACTCGATGAGGCGATCGCGAATTGCCGGGCCTGCGGTCGGCTCGTGGCATGGCGAGAGCAGGTCGCGCGTGAACGGCGCGCGGCGTACTCCGACCAGGTCTATTGGGGGCGCCCCGTGCCCGGCTTCGGTGATGCGCACCCGGCCATCCTCATCGTCGGCCTGGCTCCTGCGGCACATGGCGCCAACCGCACCGGGCGGGTATTCACCGGGGACCGCAGCGGTGATTGGCTCTTCGGGTCGCTGCATCGCGCCGGCCTTGCGGCGAAGTCCACATCCACGTCCCGCGACGATGGGCAGGCCCTGATGGGCGCACGGGTGACCGCGGCTGTGCGCTGCGCCCCGCCCGGCAACGCCCCGACCCCGGACGAGCGCGACACCTGCGCACCCTGGCTCGTCCGCGAGATCCAACTCACCTCTCCGCGCGTACTCGTGGCACTCGGTGGATTTGCGTGGCAGTCGATCCTGCGGGCGCTCGCCGATCTCGGCGATTCGCTGCCAGCTCCGCGGCCGACGTTCGGGCACGGCGTCACGGCCAGGGTCGGCGATCGCTGGCTCGTCGGCTGCTACCACCCAAGTCAGCAGAACACGTTCACCGGCCGACTCACCGAGCCGATGCTCGACAGCATCTGGGTCACCGCCCGGGATCTCGCCCAGGCCCCGTAGCGCGGCTCGGGGTCGGCAGTGCCGTCCGGGTGCCTCGATCGAGGGTGCCGCCGGAGGGGTCCGGCGGGTGGGCCAAGCCGCCCCCGTCGGGCCTACCTGGGCGTGCCCCCGGAGGGAATCGAACCCTCACTGGACCGGGTTTAAGCCGGGCGTCTCTGCCGATTGGACTACGGGGGCCAGCCCAGCCTAGGCGCCCCGCGCAGCGGCGGTTGGGCCCCGGCGGGTCGGGCAAGCCGCCCCTGTCCGGCTGCCTCGGATCGGGGCACGGCATCTCGCGGGGATTGCTTCCGGCCCCGAATCGGTTAACGTGGAGAGGAAGCGGGCAAGGGCCCGCGCCACGGGGCAGGTCTTCCCGCCCCGCCACCGCAGGAGGAGCAGCATGCAGACGGCCAACCCCGTCCTCGCCCGGATCGACCGCGACGCCGCCCAGGCCAGCCGCTCGGGGGCCGGATTCGCCTACGAGGAAGGCCGCACCGCCGTGGCCTCGGCCCAGGTCGGCACCCCGGCCCCGGCGCCGGTCCCCTCGTCCGATGGCGCCGGCATCTACACCGGAGTCCAGATCCCCGCGCCCACCGGACAGCGCGTCACCTACGCCGACGTCATGGTCAAGTCGGCGATCATGTTCGGCATCGCCGTGGTGCTGGCCTTCGCGGGCTGGATTCTCACCGAGGCCATGCCCGGGGTCGGCACGCTGATGGTCTTCGGGGCTTTGATCGGCACCCTCGTACTCGGCCTGGTCAACGCCTTCAAGCGTCAGGTCTCACCTCCTCTCACCATGCTCTACGCCGCGGTGTCGGGCTTCATGCTCGGTGCGGTGAGCTACTGGTACAACCAGATCGCACTCGCTTCGGACTACGAGGGTCTTGTCCTCCAGGCCGTGCTCGCGACCTTCACGACCTTCGGCGTCATGCTCCTGCTCTTCGGCACCGGCATCGTCAAGGTGACCAACAAGTTCGTCAAGTTCATGATGGTCGCGATGGTGTCCTACTTCTTCATCGCCATCGCCTCCCTCGTCGCGGCCATGTTTGGCGTCGGTGGTGGCTGGGGCTTCTACGGTGTCGGCACCCTCGGCCTGCTGCTGTGCATCTTCGGCGTCGGCCTGGCCGCATTCAGCCTCATGCTCGACTTCGAGGCGATCAAGCAGGGCATCGCGATGGGCCTGCCCGAGCGCGAGTCCTGGCGCATGTCCTT
>JBEAQC010000053.1:0-9225 GCA_041164085.1 Actinomycetota bacterium | reverse complement strand
GGCACGCTCACCGCGTACTCACCCGTGCGTACATCCCACCTGAGCTGGCCCTCGGTCGGACTCACCACCCATAGCGTCTGCATGCGCACCACGCGGTCCAGGCCGCCGCACTCCATCGAGTACGCCGGCTTCGACGTGCGCCATGCGGGGAAGGTCTCGACGGGCGTCACCGACAGTCGCATGTAGATGCCGGACCAGCAGGTGCCGTAGAGGTAGAGCCCGGTGTCAGCATGCACGGCCGCCGGCTCCCACGCGGTCAGGCGCTCGAGTGGGATCCACCCCTCGTCCAAGTGCCACCGCTGATACCACTGGCGCGGGTAGCTGCTCCGACCGACATCGGAGACGAGCAGCGCGGTCTCGGTGTCATCAGCCGCGAGCGGGATCGTGAAGGCGCGCTCGAGCGACGCGCGGCGGTAGGACGTCCACACGCGATAGGTGTCGGCGTCACCGACGCGCGCAAACTCAGCCTTGAAGGGTCGAAGCCAGGTCGCACCGACACCCTGGAAGGTGGAGTGCGCCGTGGCCGACTCAGCCCAGCGTCGCCGTTCCCCGCGCGAGCGGTCGAAGACACCGCGGTCAGCGAAGACGGGCACTCCCTGGGCAAACCACGTGAGCGCGCCCCGGTCCTCGTGGCCGTGTGCGACGGGACGCGGACCGAAGCGCAGCACGTAGTGGGTGGACGTGTCATCCCAGGTCGCGCGATTGGCGGCCCAGCCATCCTCGGGGCAGTACAGGTGCGTCGGCAGGCTCGAGTCGTCTTCGATGCCGAGATCGCTCGGGTTGATGCGCAGCCGATTGCCGGTGCCGATCGCTTCGAGCACGCCGTCGGGACGCGTCATCTGCCAGGTGGCGAGGGCCCCCTGGCGCACGCGAGCGCCGATATCGACTCCGGCGTCGACCTCAGCACCGAGTTGCGTGAGCGAGCGGCGCCACAGATTGACGTTGAGTCGGTGGTACGTCGTGGACTGCTCACGCGTCATCCCGCAGTCCGAGAACACAGACGCGGCATCGGCCTCGAAGCGGCGGATCGCCGGCTCACGCCAGTCAGGCCGAGCAAAGACGCGGGCCGCCTCGAGCAGAGCGACGTTGGCGAGCGTGCCCTGGTTGTGCGGCTTATTGAGCGGAGCGCCGCGATAGCGGTAGGGATCGAGATTGGCGGCGACAAGTCCGTCCATCACCGCCACGAGCCGTGGGTCGGCGGTAGCGGCGTAGACGCACGCGACTGTGCCCATGCGTAGGCGGATGATGCCGGGGGTCCAGCCGGATTCCCTCCGACTCTGCGCATCCGCACGCGAGCTGGGATCAGGTGCCGCGGCATCACGCTCGAGCAGCATCTCGACCACCGGCAGCCCCTGGCGCAGGCCGGGCACGACCCAGGACATCGAGTGGAAGCGGGTCGCGAAGGCTGGATCGGCGTCATCCCAGAGTCGCCAGGTGGCCTCCTCGCCAGTCACGCGCAGTTCGCGGCCGTCGAGCACGATCACGCCATCGCGGGACAGTCGCGACAGGTCTGTGCCCCACTGCTGGGCTCCAGCTTCCTCCTCCGCGCAGATGCGCGGCAGCGCTCCTGAGCGGGCAGCGTCGGCGGGTCCGGCCGCGAGGAGGGATATCGCGAGGGCGGAGCAGGCCGTGAGGGCGATCGCTCCCCTCATGGCGTCGGCGTGACCGTCAGGGTCGTGGCGATCTGCGCGCCTTTGCGATTGGCGCTCACGCGACACTGCAGGTCCCAGGCGTCGACGGCGACGCGCCACGCGGTGAAGGCCTCCACCTTGACCGCCTTCATCCGCGGACAGTCGATGTTCAAGGTGAGGCCCGCCTCGTCGTGCACGGCCCCGTCCGAGGTCGGCTCCCAGCCCGGGGCCAACTGCCAGTGCTGGATCCACTCCTTCGCGCCCGTTCCCCGGTCGCGCACGACGAGCGCGGTCGGCGCGAAGTCGACACGTCGTTCGCGGGAGATTCCATCGGCGGCATCGGAGACGACGAAGGATCGATTGGAGAGCCGGCGCCCATCAGTGTCGGGGTCATACCGGGGTGATCCCACCGGCTCGAAGACCGAGTGCGCGGCCATGCTGTGCGCGTAGGTGAAACGGGAACCGCGATCCTTGCTGAAGAGCCCGCGATCGGACAGCACGGGGGTGCCCAACGCAAACCATGTGATGCCGCCATGGTCGCGGTGACCGTGGTAGTCCATCGGCGGCCCGAAGCGCAGCGTGAAGTGCGAGTCACCGGCCATGCCCGCCGCCCAGCCGGTGTCGGTGCACCACAGCGATTCACCGTTCGGGGTGAGACCCGATGAGGGTTGGCCATCGCCGATGGCCTCGAGGACACCGTCGGGGCGCACCAGTGCACCGAGGGCGCGCTCCTCCTTCGTGAGTTTCACATCGAGTTGGTCCGCCGTCTTGGACCACAGACGCAGATTGTGCTGCTGGTAGGTGCTGCTTTGCTCGCGCATCATCCCGCAGGACTCGAAGACGTAGGGGAGATCGCGGGCGAAGCGTGCAAGAGCGATGTCGATCCACTTCTGCTGGCCGTATGTCTTGCCCGCCTGCATCAACGTGACGTTGGACATCGTGCCGTGGTTATGGACGGGGAAGTTGGGAGGCCCGGGGTAGCGCGCCGGATCGATATTGGCATCAGCCAGGCGCCTGGCGATCGGGATGAGGCGCGGATCACGCGTGAGGTTGTAGAGGCAGTTGGCGACATCGAGTCGCGTGCGGAACTGCCCCTGGGTCCAGCCGACCGGACGACGCTCGCGATTGCCCTTGGAGGCGCCCGGGTCGGGCAAAGCGCGGTCGCGCTCGACGAAGACGGAGATCGCTGTCGCCGAGTCATCGAGGGCGAGCGGGACGAGCCACGACATCGAGTGGAACCACAGGGTCCACGACGGGTCCTTCGGATTGTTCGCTGCCCACCCGCTCTTGTCGAGCTTGACGCGACGTCCGTCGAAGGTGAGCACGCGGTCATCGGCGACGCGCGAGACATCGGTCCGCCGCTGGATCGCGACGTTGTACGGCGAACGGCACAGTCCCGGCATGGAGATACCGTCCGACGGCTTCTCCCGAGCCATGCTGGCGGTGGCCGTGGGGATCAGTGACGCAACAGTGGCTGCTGCGGCGACCCCAATGAGGAATCGCCGGGCAGCACGCATCGTTCGATTCTGCCCCACCGCTGACGGTGAAGCGACACGAGCCTCAGCGGCGAGGAGTCACCGTGAGGCGCTCCCCATCGGGGACTGTGCCGATCGTCACAGTGTCGCCGTCACGGACCTCGCCGGAGAGGATCTCCTTGGACAGTGGGTCGCCAATCGCGGTCTGCACCAGTCGGCGCAGCGGCCGCGCACCGTATGCGGGGTCGTAGCCCTTGTTGACGAGCCACTGCAATGCCTCATCGGTGATGTCGAGCGTGATGCGCCGATCGTGCAGACGCTTCTGCAGCTGATCGACCTGCAGCTTGGCGATGCGCTCGAGCTCGGCCTTGTCGAGCGGGTTGAACATCACCAGTGCGTCAAGGCGGTTGAGGAACTCTGGACGGAAGTGCTGGCGCACCACCGCCATGACCTGCTCCTTGCGCACGTCGTACGGCTCGGTCTGGTCGATGAGGAACTGCGATCCCATGTTGGACGTGAGGATGAGGATCGTGTTGCGGAAGTCCACCGTGCGGCCCTGACCGTCGGTGAGCCGGCCATCGTCGAGCACCTGCAGGAGGATGTCGAAGACCTCGGGATTGGCCTTCTCCACCTCGTCGAGCAGCACGACCGAGTATGGGCGACGGCGCACGGCCTCGGTGAGCTGGCCACCCTCCTCGTAGCCGACGTAACCGGGAGGAGCTCCGACCAGCCGTGCCACGGAGTGCTTCTCGGAATACTCGCTCATGTCGATGCGGATCATCGCCCGCTCATCATCGAAGAGGAACTCCGCGAGCGCCTTCGCCAGCTCCGTCTTGCCGACGCCGGTGGGGCCGAGGAAGAGGAACGAGCCGGTCGGACGGTTGGGGTCGGCAATGCCGGCGCGTGCTCGGCGTACGGCGTCACTCACCTCGCGCACAGCCTCGGGCTGGCCCACGACTCGCTTGTCGAGGTAGTCCTCCATGCGCAGCAGCTTCTCGCTCTCGCCCTCGAGCAGTCGGCCGGCGGGAATTCCGGTCCACGACTCGACCACTTCGGCGATGTCGTCGGCGGTGACCTCCTCCTGCACCATCGACGCCTCGCGCGCCATGGTCTCGGCGGTGACGCGTTCGAGCTCCTCTTCGAAGGTCGGGATCTCGGCGTAGAGCAACTTGGATGCCTGCTCGAAGTCACCCGAGCGCTGAGCCTTCTCAGCCGCAGCACGCAGGTCGTCGATGAGCACCTTCAGCTCGCCGATGCGATCGAGGCCGGCCTTCTCGGTGTCCCACTTGGCACGCAGGCCACGCAACTCCTCGTCCTTGTCGGCGATCTCAGCGCGGATGCGCTCCAGGCGCTCCTTGGATGCGTCGTCGGTCTCTTTGGCGACCGCCATCTCCTCCATGCGCAGCCGGTCCACCTGGCGTTGGAGAACATCGATCTCGACGGGAGAGGAGTCGATTTCCATGCGCAGGCGCGCAGCCGCCTCGTCCATGAGATCGATCGCCTTGTCCGGCAGGAAGCGCTGCGTGATGTAGCGGTCTGACAGGGAGGCCGCGGCGATGAGGGCGGAGTCGTTGATCGCGACCTTGTGGTGCGCCTCGTACTTCTCCTTGATGCCGCGCAGGATGGAGATGGTGTCCTCGACGCTGGGCTGGCCGACGAAGACCTGCTGGAAGCGGCGCTCCAGGGCCGGGTCCTTCTCGATGTACTCGCGGTACTCGTCGAGCGTGGTCGCACCGATCATGCGTAGCTCGCCGCGGGCGAGCATCGGCTTGAGCATGTTGCCCGCATCCATCGCCGAGTCGCCGCCGGCACCCGCGCCCACGACGGTGTGGAGCTCGTCGATGAAGGTGATGATCTGGCCGTCGGACTCCTTGATCTCGTCGAGGACGGCCTTGAGCCGCTCCTCGAACTCGCCGCGGTACTTCGCTCCAGCGACCATGGCGCCGAGATCGAGTGCGATGAGTGTCTTGCCCTGCAGCGAGGTCGGCACATCGCCTTCGACGATGCGGCGCGCGAGTCCTTCCACGACAGCGGTTTTGCCCACGCCGGGCTCACCGATGAGCACGGGGTTGTTCTTGGTACGCCGGGACAGCACCTGGATCGTGCGTCGGATCTCCTCGTCGCGGCCGATGACGGGGTCGATCTTGCCTTCGCGCGCACGCGCGGTGAGGTCGACGCCGTACTTCTCGAGCGCCTGGAAGGTGCCCTCGGGATCGGGACTGGTCACGCGTGCTCCTCCTCGCATCTCCTGCAGTGCCGCCAGGAGCGCCTCAGGGGTCGCCCCGGCCTGGGTCAGTCTCTCGCGTGCCCCCGGCTCCTTGGCCAGGCCCACCAGGACATGCTCCGTGCTGACGTACTCGTCGCCGCGCTCCTTGGCGAGTTCCTGCGCCGCATTGAGGACGGCGAAGCTCTGCTGGCTCAATTGCGGAGCCGCGACCGACGAGCCGCTGGCACTCGGCAGGGCGTCGACGGCCGCGCGCACCTCGGTGGTGAGGGCGTGGCGATCGACACCTACGGCCTCGAGGAGCGCGGTCGCGATGCCCTCGCCCTGCTGCAGCAGCGAGTCGAGGATGTGGATCGGCTCGACCTGGGCGTTGCCTTTGGCGGCGGCGATGCGCACGGAGGCGCCGAGGGCGTCCTGGGCCTTGGTGGTGAACTTGATGTCCATGTCTGACTTTCTTGTCGTTTCCTTAACGTCTGGCTAGGCGCCGCGGCGGCGTGGGGGCCGATAGAGGACCAGGGCCGTGGAGCGCTTCTCGCGGGCGTAGGTGTCGACCTGGTCCTTCAGCCGATCGACCTCGGCTTGGAGGTCGAGCACGCGACGGATGCCCTCGAGGCTGACGCCGGCCGCGGAAAGATCGGCGATCTCTCTCAGGCGCTCGATATCCCGCGCGGAATAGAGCCGATTGCGACCGTTGACGCGCTGCGGGCAGACCAGCCCGAGGCGGTCGTATTGCCGCAGGGTTTGCGGGTGCATACCGGCAAGCTCCGCGGCGACGGAGATGGCATAGACGGGGCGCAACTCATCCATGGTCTACGCCTTTGCCGCCTCGAGCAGATCCTTGCGCGGGTCGTCTTCGCCATGGGCCTCGACGAACTTCTCGAGCGCTTCGCGGGCCTCGTCCGACATCGCGGTGGGGACCTGCACATCGACGGTCGCGAGCAGGTCGCCCTTGGTGCCGTCCTTGCGCGCGACACCCTTGCCGCGGACGCGGAAGGTGCGGCCGTTGGCGGTGCCCGCCGGGATCTTGAGCGTCACCGTGCTGCCGCCCGGTGTGGGTACGACGACCTGCCCACCGAGGGTCGCCTCGGCGAAGGTGACCGGCACCGTCACGGTGAGGTTGTCGCCCTTGCGCCCGAAGACCGGGTGCGAAGTGACATGCACGATGACGTAGAGGTCGCCGTTGGGACCACCGCGCTCACCCGGGGCACCCTTGCCCTTGAGCCGGATGCGGGCGCCGTCTTTGACACCCGCGGGGATGCGAGCCTGCACGGTGCGCGTGCTCACACCACGGCCCGAGCCATGGCAGGTCGGGCACGGATCGTCGACGATGAGTCCGCGCCCTGCGCAGGCAGCGCAGGGTTCGGCGAAGGCGAAGCCCCCGGCGTTGCGCGTGGTCTGCCCACTGCCCTGGCAGTTGGGGCAGACCCGCGGCACGGTGCCCGCGCGGGCCCCCGTGCCCTTGCAGCTGTCGCAGGCAGCGTCACTTGCCAGGCGGAGAGGCACGGTCACGCCATCCAGCGCGTCGTTGAAGCCGAGGGTGATCTCGCTCTCGACGTCCTGGCCGCGCCTGGGTGCCTGAGCACGCCGACCGCCGCCGCGGCCGCGGTTGAAGATGCCGCCCAGGATGTCGCCGAGTCCGCCCTCGTCCGCGCCAAAGACATCCCCGAAGTCGTAGGTCGTGCCGCCGCCGAAGCCGCCGGGTCCGCCGAAGCCACCGCCTCCGAAGCCGCCGCCTCCGAAGCCACCGCCACCACTCGCGAAGAGGGTGCGCGCCTCGTCGTACTCCGAGCGCTTCTTGTCATCGGAGAGGACGTCGTACGCCTCCGAGACCTCCTTGAAGCGCTCCTCAGCCTTGGCGTCACCGGGGTTCTTGTCCGGGTGAAGCTCCCGCGCGAGTTTGCGGTACTTCTTCTTGATCTCGTCGGCTGAGGCGCCCTTGTCGACGCCGAGGACCTTGTAGAAGTCCTTCTCCAGCCAGTCCTTGTTCATCCTGCCTCGTCTGTGTCAGCCGCTGTCGACTCAGGCGTCAGCGACGGCGACCCGTGCGGGTCGGAGTACTCGTCCAGCGTGGCGGTAGCCACGCTGGTAGACCGATGCGACGACCGGTCCGGCGAGGCCCTCGCGGGTCTCACTGGTCAGCGCTTCGTGAATTGCGGGATCGAAGGGTTCATCGGCAGCGCCGAATGTCTCCAGGCCCAACTTGGCGCAGGTCGCCTCGAGCGCCTCGCCCACGGTCTTGAAGGCGCCCTCGAGTTCACCGTGCTCACGAGCACGCTCGACGTCATCGATGATCGGCAGGAGCTCAGTAAGTACGCCGCCGATCGTGACGTCGCGAGCGATCTCGCGATCGCGCTCGACGCGCTTGCGATAGTTGGCGTACTCCGCGTGCACTCGACGCAGGTCATCGGTGAGCTCGGCCACCTTCGCGTCGGCCGCGGAGAGATCCTGCTCGAGGACCTCTTCCTCCGAGGACGCGGGAGCAGTTGCCTGCTCCCGCACCTCGAAGGTCTCCGGATCGATGCGCCTGCGATCGTTGACGCGGACGCCCTCCTCGGGGTGTTCGGCGTTCACGCCCGACTCACTTCGCTTCGTTGGCGTCGTCGTCGACGATCTCGGCGTCGACCACATCGTCCTCGGACATGTCCGCGGCCGCATCAGCCGTGGCGTCGCCGCCGCCGGCCTGCTGAGCCATGGTGTACATCGCGGCGCCGAGCGTCTGGCTCGCCTGCGCGACCTTGTCCGTGGCTGCCTTCATGCCGGGGATGTCATTGGCCTCGATGGCCTTCTTGAGCTCGTCGAGCGGTCCGTCGACATTGCTCTTGGCATCCGCGGGGATCTTGTCGGCGTTGTCAGCGAGGAACTTCTCGGTCTGGTAGACCAGCGCCTCGGCGGTGTTCTTGACCTCGATCTCCTCGCGAAGGCGCTTGTCCTCCTCGGCGTTGGCCTCGGCCTCGCGCATCATGCGATCGATCTCCTCCTTGGGCAGCGCACTGCCGCCGGAGATGGTCATCGACTGCTCCTTGCCCGTGGCCATGTCCTTGGCCGACACGTGCACGATGCCGTTGGCATCGATGTCGAAGGTGACCTCGACCTGCGGCACTCCGCGCGGCGCGGGCGGAAGGCCCGTGAGTTCGAAGGTGCCCAGCCGCTTGTTGTACGCCGCCATCTCGCGCTCGCCCTGGTAGACCTGGATGAGCACTGAGGGCTGATTGTCGTCAGCGGTCGTGAAGATCTCGCTCCGCTTGGTCGGGATCGTGGTGTTGCGCTCGATGAGCTTGGTCATCACGCCACCCTTGGTCTCGATACCGAGGGACAGCGGGGTGACGTCGAGGAGAAGCACGTCCTTGACCTCGCCCTTGAGGACACCGGCCTGCAGGGCAGCGCCGATCGCCACGACCTCGTCGGGGTTGACGCCCTTGTTGGGGTCCTTGCCCGTGATCTTCTTGACGACCTCGGCGACTGCCGGCATGCGGGTCGAGCCACCGACGAGGACGACCTGATCGATGTCGTCGACCTTGATGCCGGCGTCCTTGATGACAGCCTCGACAGGGGACTTCGTGCGATCCAGGAGATCGGACGTCATCTGCTCGAACTGCGCGCGCGTGAGCGTCTCCTCCAGGTGGAGGGGGCCCTCAGCGCTCGCGGTGATGTACGGCAGGTTGATCGAGGTCTGCATCGAGCTCGACAACTCGATCTTGGCCTTCTCGGCCGCCTCGCGCAGGCGCTGCATGGCCATCTTGTCCTTGGCCAGGTCGACGCCGTGAGCGTTCTTGAAGCCCGTCACGAGCCAGTCGACAATCTTGTCGTCCCAGTCGTCGCCACCGAGGTTGTTGTCGCCGCTCGTGGCCTTGACCTCGACGACGCCGTCGCCGATCTCCAGCAGGGACACGTCGAA
>JBEAQC010000052.1:0-32016 GCA_041164085.1 Actinomycetota bacterium | reverse complement strand
ACTCGGCCTTGCCTTCCTTTTCTTCGCCGCGGGACTCGAACTCGAGAAGCACGCGATCCGGGGTCGTTCTGGCAAACTCGCCCTCACCGGCTGGCTGGTGAGCGCCGCTCTCGCGCTCGTGACCGCGGGCATCCTCGAGGTCACCGGCATCATCGACGACTTCCTCGGGGTCGCCATCTGCCTCACGAGCACGGCGCTCGGAACGCTCCTCCCAGTCCTTCGGGACAAGGGAATGCTCAAGACACCCTTCGGCACCTACTTCATGGGAGCGGGAGCTATCGGCGAGTTCGGCCCGGTCCTCGCCATCTCGCTCCTTCTGACGACAAAGTCCTTCTGGCTCGCGTTGCTATCGGTGCTCCTCTTCGGCGCGATCGCCCTCATCTTCGCCAAGGTGCCGAACTGGCTGCGCACCGACAAAGTCATGGCCGTCATCGAGCGAGGACATGAGACCAGCGCTCAGACCGCCGTGCGCCTCACCGCTCTGCTGCTCGTCGCGCTCCTCGCCGTCGCCGAGGGGTTCGGCCTCGATATCGTCCTGGGCGCCTTTATTGCCGGCATCATCATCAAGCAGCTCGCCTCCCAAGACGGGGAGCCGATCCTGCAGACGAAGGTCGAGGGCATCGCCTTTGGTATCTTCATTCCGATCTTCTTCATCGTGTCGGGCGCCAGGCTCGACGTGAAGTCGATCGTGGAGAACCCCACGTTGATGCTGCTCTTCTTCGTGCTGCTGCTGATCGTGCGAGGCATCCCGCAGTTCTTCCTCTACCGCCGGGCCATCCCGCAGACCAAGGAGCGCGCCGGCTACTCGCTCTACGTCGCCACAGCCCTGCCGATCATCGTCGCGGTGACGTCGGTCGAGCTGGGCGCCGGACTCATGGACTCCTCCACCGCCGCCGCGCTTGTCGGAGCAGGCGCGCTCTCGGTCCTGGTCTTCCCGCTCATCGCGCAGACGCTGCTGCCCAAGCGGGCAGCAGCTCAGGATGACGAGCGCAGCGACGCCACCGCGTAGAGAGCGATTCCGGCGGCAACCGATGCATTGAGCGACTCCGTGTCACTCGCCATCGGGATCGACACGATCCGATCGCACGACTCCGTGACGAGGCGACTCAGGCCGCGGCCCTCCCCTCCGATCACGACGACCAGCGGATCCGCCGCTGTCGCCCGATCCATCGCGGTGAGCAAGAGATCACCATCGGCGGCCAAGCCAACGATGGTGCATCCAGCCTTGGCATAGGCGGTGAGAGTGCGCGTGAGGTTGGTCGCACGCGCGACCGGCAGGTGGGCGAGGGTGCCGGCGCTGGCCTTCCACGCTGAGCCCGTCACGCCCGCGGCACGTCGTTCGGGGATCACCACACCGTCGGCACCGAAGGCCGCCGCGGATCGCACGACGGCGCCAAGATTGCGCGGATCGGTCACACCGTCGAGTGCAACGATGAGCGGCGCATGCCCCGAGTCGATGGCCCGAGCCAGGAGGTCCGAGGGATCGAGATAGTCGTACGCCGGCACCGTGAGCAGCAATCCCTGATGTGCCGCACCGCCGGACATGCGATCGAGTTCGATGCGCGTGACCTCCATGAGCGGCATGCCCTGATCCGCGGCGGTCGAGAGGGCTTCTCGAACCCGATCATCGGTGTCGACGTACTGCTGGACGTAGAGAGCTGAGGCCGGCACACCGGCGCGCAGGGCCTCGACCACGGGATTGCGTCCGACGAGGACCTCACGCCCGTCCTTGCGGCCGCGGCCAGCGGGCGCAGACGTGGTCGACCGCTTCTCCGCCGCCCGGGCCCGACGAGCCGCCGGATGCTTCTGGCGCTCCTCAGCCTTGGGGGTCGGGCCCTTGCCCTTGAGCGCCTTGCGCCGCTGGCCACCTGAGCCGACCGTCATCCCCTTCTTGGTGCCCGCCTTGCGCATCGCGCCCTTGCGCTGGGAATTGCCGGCCATTAGCCCTCCTCGGCGAGAGACCAGCGTGGGCCGGTCGGGGTGTCCTCGACAGCGATGCCGGATGCCGCGAGGCCGTCGCGCAGTGCGTCGGCGACGGTGAAGTCCTTGCGCTCACGGGCAGCCTCACGCTGGGCGAGGACGACGTCGACGAGAGGGCCAAGTGCCCGCCGGGCGGCTCCGTCGTCGGACTGATCGGCCCATGGCTCGGCGTAGGGATTGAGCCCCAGCACGTCGAGCATGGCCACGACCGCGTCGCGCGATCGACGTGCGACGTCCATGTCGCCGTCGGCAAGAGCGGCATTGCCGACCCGCACCGTGTCGTGAATGACGGCGAGTGCCTGAGGAACGCCGAGATCATCGTTCATCGACTCGACGAAGGCACTCGGCAGATCCACCGAGGATGGACCGTCGCCGAGTCCCTCCTCGGCCCGACGAATGAAGCCCTCGATGCGCCGGTAGCCCGCGGCTGCCTCGGCAAGAGCTTCGTCCGAGAACTCCAGCATCGAGCGGTAGTGCGCGGACCCGAGGTAGTAGCGCAGCTCGACCGGGCGGACGCGCTTGACCACCTCCGAGACGAGGAGGGAGTTACCGAGGGACTTGCTCATCTTCTCGCCCGAGGTCGTCACCCAGGCGTTGTGCATCCAGTACTGCGCGAAGTCGTCCCCCGCGGATTTCGACTGCGCGATCTCATTTTCATGATGGGGGAAGAGCAGGTCCATGCCGCCGCCGTGGATGTCGAATGCCGGACCGAGGTAGCGCGAGGCCATCGCGGAGCATTCCAGGTGCCAGCCGGGCCGGCCCGGGCCCCACGGTGTCTGCCACATCGGCTCCCCGGGCTTGCCGGACTTCCACAGGGCAAAGTCACGCGGGTCGCGCTTGATGCTGGCGTCGGAGTCTGCCGCCGGCTGCATGTCGTCGAGGCGCTGACCGCTCAGCGCGCCGTAGTCTGCGAAGGACCGCACGTCGAAATAGACATCACCGTCGGCGGCGTACGCGTGACCGGTGTCGATCAGGCGCTGCATCAGGTCGATCATCTCCGGGACGTGACCGGTAGCCCGCGGCTCGTAGGTCGGCGGCAGGCAACCGAGTACGTCGTATGCCGACGTGAAGGCCCTCTCATTGCGCATGGCTACCTGCCAGAAGGGCACGTCCTCCTCTGCGCCCCTGGCCAGGATCTTGTCGTCGATGTCGGTGACATTACGCACGAAGGTCACGTCGTAGCCGGACGCGATCAGCCAGCGGCGCAGGATGTCGAAGGCGAGTCCGGAGCGAATGTGGCCGACGTGAGGAGGTGCCTGCACGGTCGCTCCGCACAGGTAGATGGAGGCACGCCCGGGCTGGAGCGGGACGAACTCGCGCACCTGCCGGGCGGCGGTGTCGTACAGGCGCAGGCTCACGCGCAGAGCCTAGTGCGGCAGGCGCGTGACGATCTTGTCGGGAGTGATGCGACAGACCACTCGGACGTTGTCGGTGCCGTCGTCACCCGGGTAGCGATCGGTGCCGGTGTACTGCTGGTTGAGCCGATCGATCAGCTCGCGTCCGCCTTCCTCCGTCATCGTCACGGTGCCGCGCACCTCGACGTAGGAGTAGGGGTTGTCCTTGGGGTACACCAGCAGCGCGACCTTCGGATCGCGCTCCATGTTGAGGTACTTGCGGCGGCCCTTGATCGTCGAGACGAGCAGGTCATCGCCGTCGCGCTCGACCCAGACAACGGACAGGTGCGGGTAGCCATTGGGGTTGGTTGTCGCCATGGTGGCGAACTCCGGCGCATCGAGGATTGGCAGCGCCTCAGGCGGGATGGTTGCACTCATGGTGCGACGGTAGCGAAGCCCGGATCGGTCAGTGCACGGCACCCACGATGAGAGCCGTGGCGATCGCAGCGGCCCCTTCGCCCCTCCCGGTGAGTCCGAGACCGTCCGTCGTGGTGCCGGAGACGCTGACGGGAGCCCCGACGACCGTCGACAGCACATCCTCTGCTTCCCGGCGCCGGGTCCCGATCCGCGGGCGGTTACCGATGACCTGGATCGAAATGTTGCCGACCTGCCAGCCTGCTGCGCGAATGTGCTCGACCGCGTGAGCGAGAAGGGCAACACCGCTTGCGCCCGCCCACTGCGGATCGTCCACACCGACCATCGACCCGAGGTCGCCCAGACCCGCGGCGGCCAGAAGGGCATCGCACGCCGCATGCGCGGCGACGTCACCATCCGAGTGACCGTCAAGGCCGTCGCCGTCCCAGAGCAGTCCTGCCACCCAGAGCGGGCGGCCGCGGGCGAAGGCGTGGACGTCGACGCCCACGCCCACGCGGCTAGCCGACACCGCCGGCCGCCCGCCGCCGCGCGAGGATCGCTTCGGCGAGCACAAGGTCGAGCGGTCGCGTGATCTTGAACGCCTCCTCGTGGCCAGGCACGGTCTGGACGATCACGCCCATGCGCTCGACCATCCCCGCGTCGTCGGTGGCGTCGCCGCCATCGGATGCGGCGTGGGCACGCTGCAGCACATCGCGAGCAAATCCCTGCGGAGTCTGCACCGCCTGCAGGCGCGCGCGGTCGAGGGTGGCACGCACGACGCCGTCACCGTCGACCTCCTTGACCGTGTCGACGACACCGAGAGTGGGGATCACGGCCCGGGAACCGGCCCGGACGGCGCCGACCACCCGGTCGACCACCTCAGACGGGACAAGCGGTCTGGCCGCATCGTGGACGAGCACGACATCGACCTCTGACGGCAGGGCGAGGAGTGCGCGTGCGACGGAGTCCTGGCGGGTCTCGCCGCCGGACACGATCGTGATCGGGATATCGATGCCCTGCAGCAGCGCGCGGGCCTCCTCGCATGACTCTTCAGGCACGGCGACCACGATGAGGTCCAACCCCCGGGCCGTGGCGAGATTGCGCACGGCGTGCAGCAGGATCGGTTGACCCGCGAGAGTCCGAAGCGCCTTAGGGGCCCCCGGTCCGAGTCTCTCTCCGCGACCCGCAGCCGGCACGATCACCGCGGTGGCACCCGGCGAGGGCATCGCGTTGTCGCCCATGGCGACCTCCGCTTCCGTGCAGGGGCCGAAGCGGCCCGGAGACCTAGGAGGCGAGAACCTCGTCGAGGATGGCCTCGGCCTTGTCCTCGTTGGTCTTCTCCGCAAGGGCGAGTTCGCTCACGAGAATCTGTCGAGCCTTGGCGAGCATGCGCTTCTCACCGGCGGACAGGCCGCGCTCGCGCTCGCGGCGCCAGAGGTCGCGCACGACCTCCGCCACCTTGATGACGTCTCCGGAGGCAAGCTTCTCGAGGTTGGCCTTGTAGCGTCGCGACCAGTTGGTCGGCTCCTCGGTGTAGGGCTGACGGAGCACCTCGAAGACCCGGTCAAGGCCCTCGGCGTTGACGACATCGCGAACGCCGACGAGGTCGACATTGTCGGCCGGAACGCGCACCGTGAGGTCTCCCTGGGCCACGCGAAGGACGAGATATTCCTTCTCCGCTCCCTTGATGACCCGGATCTCAACGGCTTCGATAAGGGCGGCCCCGTGATGGGGGTAGACGACGGTGTCGCCAACCTTGAACGTCATAGAGAAAGACCCCTTTCCAGGTCGCTCAGGATATCACGGGCATCAGGCGTCCCACCCCGAGACCTCGTTGGTCCACCCGCTACGCTGAATGCGTGATCGCATTTCGCCATCGCCTCTCTCGCAGGAATCGCCTTGTTCGCAACGCCGCTCTCGCGGTGACGGTTGTCGCCGTCAGTCCGCTCCTGGCCGGATGCTGGCAGGGCTTCAACGCGAGCACGACCATGCAGAACTCGATGAATTCCGGCAATGGCACGCAGGAGATCGTGGGCTCGCTCCGCGTCGAGAACGCCACCATCGTGCGCAACGACGCTGGCCGTGCATCGCTGGTCATGGCGGTCTTCAATCAGGGCGACGCACCCGACACGCTCGCGGCCGTGACCATCGACGGCCAGCCCATCGAGACGGCAGCGGTCACGATCGAGCCAGGCACGTTCGCCACGTTCGGCTATGGCGCCGAGGGCGCTCCGGCCGAGAACTTCCTCCTGCTCGACCCGATCGCGACACCCGCTGGTTCCTACTCCCCGGTGACACTCACCTTCACGACCAACGGGATCACGGAGTTCACGTCACTCGTCGTGCCCGATGTCGGCTACTACGCCGGCTACGTGCCCGCGTCCTGAGATCGCTCGACGATCGGCCCGGATCTACTCCGCTTCGAGCTTGTAGCCCAGGCCTCTCACGGTGAGGATCAGCGTCGGCTCGCGTGGGTCCTCCTCGATCTTGGCGCGAAGACGCTTGACGTGGACGTCCAGAGTCTTGGTGTCTCCGACGTAGTCCGAGCCCCACACCCGATCGATGATCTGCCCGCGCGTCAGGACACGGCCGGCGTTGCGGACGAGCAGCTCCAGCAGGTCGAACTCCTTGAGCGGCATGGCGACGGACTCGCCACGGACCGCCACCACATGGCGATCGACATCAATGCGCACAGGACCGGCTTCGAGGATGCTCGGCAGCATTTCCTCCGGCTCACCGCGGCGACGGAGCACCGCTCGGATGCGCGCGACGAGCTCGCGAGACGAGAATGGCTTGGTGACGTAGTCATCGGCGCCCAGCTCGAGTCCGACGACCTTGTCGACCTCGCCATCCTTGGCGGTGACCATGATGATCGGGACCGTGGAGCGCTGGCGCAGGGTGCGGCACACCTCGGTGCCTGAGATTCCCGGCAGCATCAGATCCAGCAGCACCAGATCCGCTCCGTGTCGATCGAACTCCTCCAGCGCGGTCGTGCCGTCGGAGGCGACACCCACCTCGTATCCCTCGCGGCGAAGCATGAAGGACAGCGCATCAGAGAAGGACTCCTCGTCCTCCACCACAAGCACTCGGGTCACGTGATTCCCTCCTCGCGGTCGACGACGCTGACCGGACCTGCCCACGACATGAGTTCCGCCGACTCCGTTCCGCTGGCGAGGGGCAGGCGGAGCGTGAACGTCGAACCGACACCGAGTTCGGACCAGACGGCGACGTCACCGCCGTGGTTCTCGCAGACATGCTTGACGATCGACAGGCCTAGCCCGGTGCCCCCTGTCGCGCGGCTACGCGCCGGATCCGCACGATAGAAGCGCTCGAAGATTCGATCTTGATCGTGCGAGGCGATGCCGATCCCCTGGTCCTTGACATCGATCTCGACCATGCCCGAGTCCGTGCGGGCGGCGACAGCGACCCGGGTCTCGTCGGGTGAATAGGTCACGGCGTTGCTCACCAGATTGCGCAGGGCCGTGAGGACCTGCTGTCGGTCGCCCACCATCTCGGCGCCGGGAGCGCCCATGACGACGAGCTCGATGCCGCGCGCGTCCGCGAAGGGCCGGACCTCGTCGACGGCCTGCACGATGACCGGATCGATCTCGAAGACCGCGGCGCGTGCCAGCGGATCATCGCCCTGCAGTCGCGAGAGCTCGATGATGTCGTTGATAAGAGATGACAGTCGCGAGGACTCGACGATCATGCGCTGAGCGAAACGTTGCACGCTCTCGGTGTCCTCTGCCGAGCTGAGAATCGCCTCGGCCAACAGGGCGAGGGCGCCCACCGGCGTCTTCAACTCATGGCTGACATTCGCGACGAAGTCACGGCGCACAGCATCGACGCGTCGCTCCTCGGCGAGGTCTTCCACGAGGACGACGTAGGTGCCATTCGACAGGCCGGCGACCGTCGCCCGCAGGTCGAGCATGCCGCGCCCCAGCGGGGGGCGGCGCACGCGGATCTCGCGGTCCTGGGGGACGCCGCGCTCGGCGCAGGCGCGGATGAGTTCGTGGACCGCGGACACGGCCAGCGCATCGCGGCGTACGAGGCCGAGTGCCTCCGCCCGAGGGGTCGTGCGCAGCACGTTGCCGTCGGCATCGACCACGAGGGAGGCCATGGGCAGGATTGCCAGGAGGCCGGCGACCTCCTCGGACACGGCGCGGGCTGACCCGGGGGTGAAGTCCACGGGCCGCGAGGCGCGGGCGGGGCGGCCGACCATGGGGGCCACGATAGGCGCCTGGCCCTGGGGCGCACGCAGGGCGCATGGGGGCCGAGGCAGGATTGTCCGACCGTTCATCCCCGTGGGCCTGGCGTTCACCTTCCCGTCACTATCGATTCACGTACGCTCACCACTATGGCCGGTCAGGAGGTGCGTGATGCGTGAGGCGTTCACGGCAGAGCTCGATGCCATCAGCGATGACCTGGTCCACCTGACCCGGCTCGTCGGATCGGCCATGAACCGGGCCACCCAGTCCCTGCTCGACGCCGACCTCCGCCTGGCCGAGGAAGTCATCGCGGCCGATGCCCAGGTGGACCTCATCACCTCGGAGACCGAGGAGAAGTGCTTCGACGTCATCGCCCTCCAAGCGCCTGTCGCGTCCGACCTGCGCATCCTCATCGGCGCACTGCGCATCGCGTCCTCGCTGGAGCGCATGGGAGATCTCGCCGAGCACGTCGCCAAGCAGGCGCGCATGCGCTACCCCGCTGCCGCCATCCCACAGGAGCTTCGCGGCACTTTCGCCGAGATGGGCGGCATAGCCGAGGCCATCGTCTCCAAGACTGGCGCCGTCATCGCGACCAAGGACGTGTCGCTCGCAACCGACATCGCTCGCCATGACGAGCAGATGGACCACCTGCATCGCGAGCTTTTCCGCATCGTGCTGTCGCCATCCTGGAAGCACGGGGTCGAAGCGGCCATCGACGTCACCCTCCTCTCCCGCTTCTACGAGAGGTACGCCGATCACGCTGTCTCCGTGACCCGACGAGTCGTGACCATCGTCACCGGTGAGCCGTACGCGGGCGTGACCCTCAAGGCCACCTCGTAGCTGGACCCCTGGCCACCCCGCGCCTGCTCCCTCTCCCTCCGGTCGCCGGTGTCCGACTTCTGGAGGCCGGGATGCCGCCCCATGAGCGATGGGCCACACTGGGGACCCTTGGGAGGTGGCTGTGAGCCGACACCTGCGCGATCCCCGGCCCCGCCGGGTCGCCGTCGTATCCCTGCACACCTCGCCCCTGGACCAGCCCGGCACCGGTGATGCTGGCGGACTCAATGTCTACGTGCTGGAGACCGCTCGCCGCCTCGCCCATGCCGGTGTCGACACCGAGATCTTCACGCGCGCCGTCTCGTCCAGCCTGCCGTCCACACTCGAACTCGAGCCTGGTTTGCGCGTAACCCATCTGCGCGCGGGACCCTTCGAGGAATTGCCCAAGGAGGATCTGCCCGCGCAGATGTGCGCCTTCAGTGCCGAGCTCCTGCGCGTCGAGGCCAACCGACCTGCGGGCTGGTTCGATCTGATCCACTCTCACTATTGGCTGTCGGGCCATGTGGGCTGGCTCGCCTCGGAGCGCTGGGACGTACCACTGGTCCACTCGATGCACACCATGGCCAAGGTCAAGAACCTCGAGCTGGCCGCGGGCGACAGGCCTGAGCCCGCCGTGCGCGTGCTCGGTGAGCAGCAGGTCGTCGATCACGCGTCCCGACTTATCGCTAACACCGGTGAGGAAGCGCGTCAGCTCATCGACCTCTATGACGCGCCCGCGCACGCCATCGACGTCATCCACCCCGGAGTGGACCTGGAGGTCTTCGCACCCGGCGATCGCGCCGCGGCGCGGCGAAGCCTCGACGTGCGGCCGGACGCCCACGTGCTGCTCTTCGTCGGCCGCATCCAGCCGCTCAAAGCGCCCGACGTCCTCCTCCGCGCCGCTGCGCGCCTGGTCGCCGATGATCCCTCCCTTCGTGAGCGACTCCTCGTTGTGATCTGCGGAGGACCCTCGGGGAGCGGCCTGGATCATCCGACCGGGCTCGTCGAGCTTGCGGCCTCGCTTGGGATCGCCGAGCTCGTGCGGTTCGAGCCACCGACCGATCGAACCCGGCTCGCCGATTGGTACCGGGCCGCGGACGCGACCGTGGTCCCGTCGTACTCCGAGTCCTTCGGCCTGGTCGCTGCGGAGTCGCAGGCGTGCGGAACTCCCGTTGTCGCGGCATCGGTCGGCGGCCTCCGCACCGCTGTCGCTGATGGCCGCTCCGGGCTGCTCGTGACCGGACACGACACGGATGCATGGGCGCATGCCCTGGCTCGGACCATGACGTCCGAGCGCGAGCGACTCGCTCAGGCGGCCAGGTCACACGCCGAGGGATTCAGTTGGGATGCCACGGCGAGTGCCCTCATCGACTCCTACACCCGCGCCATCGGCGAGCACGCGGCACTGCCGGTCGTCGCGCGCGCTCAATGACGCGGGCGACTGCGGTCGAGGTCCTCGACGCCACACTGGTCGAGACAGGCCTGCCGGTCGAGAGGCCCGATCCCCACACGTTCGTCGTGACGATGGAGGGCGAGCGCAAACTCAAGACAACCGTCTCGCTCTGCGTCGGCGACCATTCCCTGTCCATCAATGCCTTTGTGGCCCGTCGGCCCGACGAGTCGGCCGAGGCGGTCTACCGGTGGCTTCTCGAGCGCAATCGGCGGATGTACGCCGTCGCCTTCTGCATCGATCACCTCGGCGACATCTACCTCTCCGGCCGCGTCTCGCTCGACGCTGTCACACCGGCCGAGGTCGACCGGATCCTCGGCTGCGTCGCGGAATACTCCGATGACTCCTTCAACACGATCCTCGAACTTGGATTCGCCACCGCGATCCGTCGGGAATGGAAGTGGCGCACGGAACGCGGTGAACCGACGGGCAATCTCGAGGCCTTCCGACACCTGGCGGAGCAGGCCGACTAGGGCTTGACAGGATTGCGCCATGACCGAGCCCTACACCCTCATCCTCCTGCGCCATGGCGAGAGCGAGTGGAACGCCCGCAATCTCTTCACCGGCTGGGTCGATGTCGGACTCTCCGACAAGGGGCGCGATGAGGCGGCACGCGGCGGTCGAATGCTCGCCGAGTCCGGCATCCTCCCCGACGTGGTCCACACCTCCCTGCTCACGCGTGCGATCACCACGGCCAACATCGCGCTGGGAGAGGCTGGCCGTGCCTGGATCCCGGTCGTGCGCAATTGGCGGCTCAATGAGCGTCACTACGGCGACCTGCAGGGCAAGGACAAGAAGGCCACCCTCGAGGAGTACGGCGAGGAGCAGTTCATGCTCTGGCGCCGCTCCTACGATGTCCCCCCTCCGCCCATCGACCCCGACAGCGAGTTCGCGCAGACCCACGATCCGCGCTACGCCGCGCTACCGCCGGATGCCCGGCCGCGCACGGAATGCCTCAAGGATGTCGTCGTTCGATTGATCCCCTACTGGGAGGACGTCATCGTGGCGGAGGGACTGCGGAGCGGTCAGACGGTGCTCGTGGCCGCGCACGGCAATTCGCTCCGCGCACTGGTGAAGCACCTCGACAACATCTCCGATGCGGACATCGCCAGCCTCAACATTCCCACCGGTATCCCGCTCGTCTACCGCCTCGACCACGACCTGAAGCCGATCGTCCCCGGAGGGGAATACCTCGATCCCGAAGCTGCCGCTGCTGCAGCCGCCGCGGTCGCCAACCAGGGCCGCTGACATGGGTACGGCGCGACTCGAGCTCGACGATCCCACCCTCCGCGAGTGGACGGCCACGGTGATCGCGGTTGACCCGGAGCAGGGGATCGTGCTCGATCGTTCAGCCTTCTATCCCGGTGGCGGCGGTCAACCGCCGGACCATGGGGTGCTGCTCTGGGACGGCGTGCAGACCCGCATCGTGGGCGCGCGTCAGGGCGACGACGTGTGGCTGATCCCCGCCGATGACGATCCGCTCCCGCCAGTCGGCGCGCACGTGCAGGGTGCCATCGACGATCCGCGTCGCAGCGCGCTCATGCGCACGCACTCAGGCCTGCATGTGCTCTCGGGTGTCGTCTTCCGCGACTTCGGGGCCCTGGTGACCGGATCCAACATGGAGCCGCTGGAGGGGCGTCTGGACTTCAACCTCGAAGGGGTCCCCGACGGATTCAAGGAGTCGATCGAGTCGGCGATCAATGCCGAGGTCGAGGCTGATCGGGCTATCCGCGCGTACAACCTGACCCGCGAGGAGGCGTTCGCCATCCCCGACATCATCCGCACCGCATCCAACCTGCTGCCTCCAGAGATCGAGGTGGTGCGCCTGGTCGATATCGATGGTCTCGATGTGCAGGCGGACGGCGGCACGCACGTCGCGTCCACGCGACAGGTCGGCCGCATGCGCGTGGTCAAGATCGAGAACAAAGGCAAGGGGTTCCGGCGAATTCGCATCGCCCTCGAGCAGTGACGTCATGAGCGCCGAACGCATCCTCGTGCAGGTGCCTGTCACCGAACTGCCCGTGCGTGTCCAGGCCCTGCTCGACCCAGGCATCCCGCGCCCTGCCGACGCTCGCTTCCTCGCCCGACGCACGCATATGGCCTGGATCCCCGGCGCCTGGCTGATTGGCCTGCTCGTCGTGGGTATCGCAAGTCTGCGCGCGACACTCATCGCCGGGCTTGATCCCGCCGCGGGAGGAGAGCGCGTCATTTACGGCGCCATGGCCGCCGTGTGCCTTATCGGGGCGATGTTCGCCGCGGCAAAACTGCTGCAGGGCCTCGTTGAGCGCCGCGACGTGAAGCGCGGGGTCCACCGCAAGGGCCTGCACGTGCTCGGTCGCGAGGGCCTGCTCATCGTCGGCACCGATCGCCACACCTGGGTGCCCCGGGAGAAGCTGCCACCCGCCACCGATGTCACAGACGCGCGCAGCGGTGGTCCCAGTCCGCCCGCCTACGCCTACTTCATCGTCGACGCGCAGGGTCGACTCGACCGGCTGGACTGTGGCACTCAGACTCACTCGGCCCTGCGGATGTGGGCCGAGCACGGGCAACTGCCCGAGGGTGGCGGCTGGACCTGATCCGCTAGCCCATCAACTCGGCGATGCGCACCCGGACGTCGAAGAGATAGACCAGGGCGACCACGATCCCGGCGATGCCGATGATCCCGAGGGTGAGGCCGGGGATGAACCCGGTGAGCATCGCGATGCCGGTGAGCAGGAGCCACAGGAGCTTGGACACCCGGCCGACCGCCGGAAAGGCCTGAGCTGGCCGGCGCACGCAATCGACGAACGCCCAGATCTTCACCACCCCGAAGACGACCCACAGGACGGTGATGACGAGGTTCTGGGTGAGATCGAACACCCCTCCAACGTACGCGCCCCGCCTGCATTTCGCAGGCGGGGCGCGCTTGAGCGTGATGGGTGGATCAGATACCGACGGCCTCGCGGACGAGGACGACCGTGTGGCTGGCAGTCGACTTCGCGTCGCGGCCGAAGCGCACAGCGCGGTCACGGGCGTCGACGCTCAGGTCCTGCACCTGCTCGCGGGCATCGCGACCGAGGTCGGTGACCTGGTGCCAGGCCTTCTTGGCCGTCTGCGGGGCGGACACGACGCGCTCCTGCACGGCCTCGAGGGCATCCGCCACCGTGGACGGCATCTCGCGACGCAGGGTGACCTTGGGCAGCTCCACCTTGGGCAGCTCCACCTTGGGCAGCTCCACCTTCGGGATCTCGAAGCTCGGCAGCTCGATGGAGGTGAAGGGCACGGTCCGCGGTGTCACCGCGTTAACCGCCTGCTGGGCCGTCGAGGCGGCCTTGGCGGTGCTGTCCTTCGCGGCTGCGGCGGCCTTGAGGGTGGTCGACTTTGCCGTGCTGGCGGCCTTGGTGGTCGTGCTGCGCGCCGTGGTCGCGGCCTTCGCCGTGGTCGCGCGTGCGGCCGCAGCTGCGTTCTTGGGCTTGGCCTTGTCGGCAGACTTCTTGGCCGCGGTCTTCTTGACGCTACTGGCCTGGGGAGCGGTGACCTTGTGGGTCGACGGGGTGCTCATGAGTTGTCCTCTCGTGAATCCCGGGGGGTCTCCCCGGCTCGGTTCTCGGCCTGGAAGGCCCGGTAGATCTCCAACAGGGTGCGGCGCTGCGCATCGGTGAGGCTGGTGTCGGCGGAGACGGCATCAACCACGGTGTGACCGGACTCTGGCCGGTCCTCCTCGTTGAGGATTCCCGCCTGGACGTAGAGCGTCTCGGCGGAGATCCGCAGGGCACCGGCAAGCCGGTTGAGGATGTCGGCACTGGGTCGACGCAGGCCTCGCTCGATCTGGCTCAGGTAGGGGTTGGAGACCCCGGCCGCTGCGGCGAGTTGCCGCACCGACATCTGTGCCTGGTCGCGCTGCTCGCGGATGTAGTCCCCGAGTGCCTCGATGCGTGCCATGCCTCCAGGGTGCACCCAAGTGCTTGCAATTGCAAGCGGAGTGCTTGCGGAAGCAAGCGTGAGGTCCGTCACCCTCCCGCGGCGGCGACAAGGAGGGCGCCGATCATGACGACGCAGCCGGCGAGGCCGAGGACGGCCACGAGCCGCAGGACGCCGGGACTCTCCCCGCGGCGGACGCGCGCCAGCACCGCGAGGTGAGCCACGGAGTAGTAGGTCAAGATCGTGGCCGCCGAAAGCGCGAGCGCGAAGCCGATGCCTCCGACGACGACCACGGCGATCGCGAGTCCCGCGGCCAGCACCTCGGCTCGCGCCGGCACACCGCGCGAGGTGATGACGGCGAGACTCGCCGGTCCATCGGCACCGCGGCCCATGGCGAAGAGCGTGCGCCCTACGCCGGCGAGAAGTGACAGCAGCACCGCGCCCGCGGCGATGACCGCAGCGAGCCGCACGGCAGACTCCAGCGCCGGTGTGCCAGCAGCGGCGGCAATACTCTCGAGTGGCGCGGTGCCCAGCTCGACATCGGCAGAGACTGCGCGGATCACCATGACGGCGAGTACGACGTACACCACGATGACGACCGCGAAACTTGCCACCATCGCTCGGGGGATGGTGCGTGCCGGGTCCTGGACCTCCTCTCCGAGGACCGTGATGCGGGCGTAGCCGGCAAAGGCAACGAAGAGAATGCCGGCAGCGGCGACGACGCCGATCGGGGAGGCCGGTGCGGGGATGGGCGACGCGGCGGAGGGCTCGACAGCCAGGGCCGTGATGGCCAGGACGAGCAGCACAGCGAGGACGACGGCGATGAGTAGGGCGGTCACCCGAACGGACTTCACGATGCCGCGCAGGTCGAGAGCCAGCGCGACGCCGACCGCGATCACCCCGATGAGTCGCTCCTGGCCGGGCCAGGCGTAGGCGCCGATCGTGAGGGCAGCCGCTCCCGCGGAGGCTGACTTGCCCACCACGAAGGCGTAGCCGGCGATCACGCCGGCCGGGCGGCTCAGGAATCGGCGGCCGTATGCGTAGGCGCCGCCCGCCTCCGGGAGGGCGCGGGCGAGTGCCGCGGTCGAGGTGGCATTGAGTGATGCGACGATCGCCGCGATGCCCAGCGCGATGATCAGGGCACTCCCGGCGAGCGCAAGTGCAGGTGTCCACGCGACGAAGACACCCGTGCCGACCATGGCTCCGAGGCCGTCGACCGTGGCTCCTCCGACACCGAGCACACGGCGCAAATCCGCGGCCATGCTCGCCTACCCGACCACCGGGACGATCTCGCCCGCCGGGCGCCCGCCTCCGAAAAGCACCTGCCGCGCCTGAGCCTCGATGACGTCGTTGTCGACGCCGATCGCGCGCAGGATGCCGGCCATGGCGACCGGCCGTGCGCGGCCGCCGCCGTCCTCGATCTTCAGGGCAATGGCCCGCCCATCGGGCAGGACGACGAGGTAGACCGCCTCCGCACCTTCTTTGATGAGGGCCCCCGGGAGCGATCGCTGCAGCGCCGCCGCATCGCGCCGGGTGCCGGCGACCCAGTCCGGATATCCGCGCATCGCGTCCGCGACACGGCGGGCGGGCTCGTCCTCACCCGATGCGACCGCCGCCCCCATGCGGGCAAGGCCCGCGACGGTGAGGCCGATCAGTGGCGCACCGCACCCATCGACTGCTGAGGCCCAGGGCTGCTCTCCGGCGCGCTGAGCAATCTCATCCGCGATCAACTGCTGAAGCGGGTGATCCAGCGACGTGTAGTCCGCAGTGGGCCAGTCGTTGACGACACAGGTGAGCAGCATCGCGGCGTGCTTGCCGGAGCAGTTCATGTAGGCGCTCGATGCAACCTGGCCGGCCATCTGGACCTCCAGACGCACGGCCTCATCGAGAGGCAGTTCCGGTGGGGTGAGCAGGGCTGACTCGTCCAAACCCGCCTTGTCCAGGATGCGTTGCACGCCCTCGAGGTGGAACGTCTCGCCGCTGTGAGACGCCGAGGCAAGGGCCAGGAGTTCGGCCTCCAGGGGTAGGCCCGCGCGCACCATGGCCGATGCCTGGGCGGGCTTATTGGACGAGCGCGGCAGGATCTGCGCCTGCGGGTCGCCCCAGGAACGCTCGATCGACCCATCGGGGGCGAGCACGACCGCGTGGCCTCGGTGCACGCCTTCGACCACACCGCCTCGGCGCACCTCCACCAGGATCTCGCTCACGCGCGCATCCTGTCAGGTGCGCTGACACGTGGACGCACCCGTTACCGTGCGTTCATGCGAGCGGTCGTGCAGCGCGTGGATGGGGCGGATGTCGTCGTCGGCGGCGACGAGGTGGGACGGATCGATGGCCCCGGCCTCTTGGTGCTCGTCGGCGTTACCCACTCTGATGACGAGGCGATCGCTCGCCGACTCGCACAGAAGGTCTACGACCTGAGGATCTTCGATGCATCCCGCTTCGACGCGTGCACGGTGCCCGGAGGAGCACGCGAGGTCTCGGCGTCCGACCTCGCCCTGCCCGTGCTGGTCGTCTCGCAGTTCACCCTCTACGCCGACACCCGCAAGGGCCGGCGACCGACCTGGGATGCCGCCGCGCCGGGCCCCGTGGCCGAGCCACTCGTCGATGTCGTCGCCGACGAATTCCGCGCGCGGGGGGCGACTGTGGCGACCGGGCGATTCGGGGCCGACATGCGGGTGAGCCTGGTCAATGACGGGCCGACGACGATCATCATCGACGTCGACTAGCGGACGAGGATGACCGCTTCCTGCGCGGCGACCATGTCGCCGCCGGCAGTGCGCACGACGAGGTCAGCCGCTGGATCCACCGACCGCTTGACGGTGGCGGTCGCGATCGGGCCGAGTTCGAAGTGGCGTGCAGAGGAGCCGACCCACCCGATCTCACGATCGCCGAGCATCACCGGGTCACCGTGTGCCGGCAGCGTCTCGGCACCGCCATCGAGGTGGAGCAGCACCAGTCGCCGCGGCGGAGCGCCAAGGTTGTGCACGCGAGCGACGGCTTCCTGACCCCGGTAGCACCCCTTCGACAGATGGACGGCAGGTCCGATCCAACCCACCTCGTGCGGCAGCGTGCGGTGGTCGGTCTCGGCTCCCACACGCGGGGCCGCAGCCGCCACGCGCAGCGCCTCGAGCGCCCAGGTGCCGGCCGGCTGGTCGCCGAGGGCCTCGAGCACCTGCGCCCGCGGGACGATCACCTCACGGCCCACAAGGACATCGGGTCGATGGTCGACGTACTTCGACGCGTCTCCACCGCGATCGCTGCCGGCCTCGCTCGCGCCGACTCCGGCAACATCGATCGGCACCAGCCAGGTGACGCGGTCGTCGTCCACCTCGCGCACCGGCTGCCAGATCACGGCCCAGTCGGACGAGACGTCCGCGACCTCGACGCGCAGCATGAAGCGCATCGAATCCAGATAGGCCACCAGGGACTCAGCGGCCCCCGGCTCGACCGTGATCCACGTCGTGGCACCGTCATCGGAGAGGTGCAACTCGTGCTCGACGTGCCCGTGCGGGCTCAGGATCAGCGCGGTGGTGGACTCGCCCGCGCCGAGTGTGTCGAGGTGCTGCGTGGTGAGGCTGTGCAGCCAGGTCAGCCGATCGGGGCCGGTGACCGTGACAACGCCGCGATGCGACAGGTCGACTGCTCCCTGACCCTCGACGAGGCGGCG
Organism: Actinomycetota bacterium; assembly: GCA_041164085.1. Lineage (GTDB taxonomy): Bacteria > Actinomycetota > Actinomycetes > S36-B12 > S36-B12 > Mxb001. The sequence continues at coordinate 14,244 of JBEAQC010000052.1, read as the reverse complement.
CTGCTCGGCATGTGGATCCCCGTAGTGCCACGGCACACCCGCATCGGGTGAGCCTTCCGGCGGCGGACATGCACCGGGCAGGCCGAGGGCAGGGCTCACGTAGTCACTCATGGTCGCGTCAACGTCAGGCGCCATCGGCACCTTCCCGGCAGGAGCGGCACAGGCCGTGGATGGCCATGTGCCCGACGTCGGTGGCGAATCCCCGCTCCTGCTCGAGCGCGCCGAGGAACTCCCGAGCACTGCTCGCCGGGATCGAATCGATCCCATCGCACTTCCGGCAGACCAGGTGGATGTGGAGGTCCTCATCCACGGAGTGGTACGTCGGTGAGCCGTGGCCCAGGTGCGCATGGGTGACGAGGCCGACATCCTCGAGCACCTCGAGAGTGCGGTAGACCGTGGACAGATTGACCTTCGGTGCCTCGACCTGGACGCGGGCGAGGATCTCTTCAGGAGTCGCGTGGCCGAGGTCGTTGACCGCGGCGAGTACGAGGGTGCGCTGGGGTGTCACGCGGTAGCCGCGCGCGTGCAACTGCTCGTCCCAGCGCGCGCCGGACATGATCACTCCGCGAGACGCAGGCGCGCGGAAAGATGATTGGTCATCGGCTCGCCGACGGCGGCCATGTCGAACGTCCACAGGAGCTCGTCGTTGACCAAGCCGTAGAGCCGCTCGCCCGCGGAGTAGGGCTTGGCGCTCGGCGAGGCACTGATGACATCAGTGCGCAGCTCGGCGCGGGCGCCGGTGATCCGGGCATTCTCGATGCCGAGGACCTCGTGGGTGCCGAGCCAGAGCTCGGAGTAGCCGGTCGGATGGGCGAGCATCACCTCGACCTGTCCGTCCGGTTGCGGCCTCCAGTAGCCGGACTCGGTCGCGAGGGGGCGGACCTTCTCCCCGTCGTCATCGAGCAGCCAACTGCGCGAGGCATACATGAGGAACGGGCGGCCGTCGGTGGTGAAGGACACCTCCTGGCCGAAGCGGAAGTCCTCGATGGTGGGGTACTGGCCGAGTCCCACTCCGGCCCACCTGCCGATAAGCCATGACAGGGGCACGAGCTCCTCGGGTACGCCCAGCGTGTCCGACGTTGTCACGGGCGGGCCTAGCCCTGACCCTTGAAGAGCTTGTAGACGACGTAGCCCGAGAACCACGTGATGAAGAGGATCGCGAGGACGAGCAGTCCTGTGTAGACGATCTCGAGCATGTCGACAGCCTACCGCCGAGTCGCCCAGGCGCCGATCCGCCGCACGAGGTCATCGCTGATGGCGCCCTCAGCGTGCCCGAACCCCGGCTCGATCCACAGCTGCGAGCCGGGCGCGGCGTCGTGCAGGGCGCGCGGATGGTCAAGGGGGAAGAACCCGTCGGCATCACCGTGCACGATGAGCAGGTCGGCGCCGTGCTCGCGCACCCGTGCGGCAGCGTCGGCAGGAGGCATCGGTGGCGGATCGGGCCACGGTGTCGGATCCACGCGCGTGCCGAGGGCCGTGCGGATGTAGGCGCGGCCCGCGGCGGACGAGATTCCGCGGTGCAGCCAGCGCATCGGTGTCGTGCCGCGGTAGAACCAGTACCCCGGTCCGCTGACCGCAACGACGGCGTCGGCCGCTCCGGGTCCGAGCAGGGCAGCGTGGCGCAGCACCACCGCGGCGCCCATCGAGAAGCCGACCGTGACGACGCGGTCGTAGCCCGCATCACGCGCCCACGCAGTTGCTGCGTCGACATCGAGGGGCTCGCGGTGACCCAGTGTGGTCATTCCCTCCGACGCGCCATGACCCCGCTGCGTCACCGCGACCACGGCTGCGTCGTCGCTAAGAAGGCCCGCGATCCGCTCCACCCGCTCCTGGTCGTGCGCTCCCCCGAATCCATGAGCGACCACGATCGCTGTCTGTGCGCCCGGGTGGGGCAGGTGCATCGCGGCGAGGGCGACGCCGTCACGGGTGAGCAGGTCGACGGGCTCGGCGGCCGCGGGGAGGGGGATGCGTCGCCGGCCCAGGCCATCGGAGGTGGGGTCGGTCACGGGTCGGTATCCTCCCGTAGTGCGCCTGCTGCTGCTCACCCAGGCGGTGGAGCCCTCGATCGAGGTCCTGCCGGCGCTCAGCCTGCTCCCCCACGCCGTGCGCATCCTGCCTGCGCAGGCGACCGCGCTCCTCGATGCCCCACCGTGCGATGCGGTCCTCGTCGACGGTCGGCGCGACCTGCCCCACGTGCGCAGCCTGACGCGACTGATCCGGCAGACAGGTGTCGAGCACCCGCTCATCGTGATCGTGACCGAGGGCGGACTCACGGCACTGCAACGCGACTGGGGCATCGACGAGTTCGTGGTCGACACCTGCGGCCCTGCCGAACTCGAAGCTCGCCTGCGACTCGCCGTAGCCCGGCTCGATGCCGAACCCGATGACGCACCCGGCGAGATCCGCAGCGGCGACCTCGCGATCGACGAGGCCGGCTACGTCGCCCGCGTGCGCCAGCGCACCCTCGACCTGACCTTCAAGGAATTCGAACTCCTGCGCTTCCTCGCTCAGCACCCCGGTCGCGTCTTCAGCCGCGCGCAACTGCTCCAGGAGGTGTGGGGCTACGACTACTTCGGGGGCACGCGCACGGTCGATGTCCACGTGCGCCGCCTGCGCGCCAAGCTCGGTCCGGAGCACGACGCCCTCATCGGCACCGTGCGCAATGTGGGCTACCGATTCGTCCCCGCCCGCCCGGATGACGCGACCGTGTCGACGCTCGAGGACGATCCCGAGCTCGACCCCACGAGCGCGACCGGCAGATGACCAAGGTCGCGGTCAGGCGCCACCTGGACCGGGCGGACGTCCTGGACGTCTTCGACCTTGTTGATGCCGCCACCCGACACGACGGGACGACCCCGATCTCCGAGCACGTCCTGCTCCATCTGCGTCACGGTGGTGACGCTGACGTGCGCCATCTCCTGGTCCGCCAAGACGACACTCGACTCGTGGGCTACGCCCATGTCGACGTCACAGATGCCGTCGAGGGCCCGAGCGCTGAGATGGTCGTTGCCCCATCAGCCCGCGAGCAAGGCGTCGGTCGCAGCCTGATCGAGGAAGCCCTGCTCGTCAGCGATGCGGCCGCCCCCGGGCTGGGCTTGCGACTATGGGCGCACGGCGAGAGCAGTGCCGCGCTCGCCCTGGCTACCTCCATGGGCTTCGACCGCACCCGCGTGCTGTGGCAGATGCGCCGCTCGCTCGTCACCCCACTGCCCGACGCCCCGCTGCCCGCCGGGGTGCGCCTCCGCTCCTTCCTGCCCGCCATCGATGACGATGCCTGGCTCGCCGTCAACGCGGCGGCGTTTGCGGACCTGCCGGATCAGGGTGGTTGGTCGCGCTCCGACCTCGCTCGCCGCCTGGCAGAGGAGTGGTTCGACCCGTCGGGCTTCATCGTCGCGATAACAGACGAGGGTGAGATCGCGGGCTTCCACTGGACCAAGGTCCATGGCGGCGACCACGCGGGTGGCGACGACGACCACGCGCGACTGCATGCCGAGGGCGTCGACCACGCGCATGACCACGGGCACGAGGAGCTCGGCGAGGTGTACGTCATCGGTGTCGCGCCTGCCTGGCAGGGCACCGGGCTAGGCCGCGCCCTGCTGATCGCCGGGCTGCGTCACCTGGCATCGCGCGGACTGCCCCAGGCCATGCTCTACGTCGACGCGACCAACACGGCCGCCATCGGGCTCTACTCCAGCCTGGGCTTCACCCACTGGGACACCGACGTGCTCTTCCGTCGCGCCTGATCCTGGATCCGCCCCCTCGAGCCTTCACTCGGACGCCATCTCAGGTCCACCCACGCTGTGGGACCATGGGGGTATGTCCACCGACGCTCCTCACGCCCGGCTGCCCCAGGCCGAAGTCGAGTCGGACGAGGCCGCCCTGGCCGCCGTGGAGGCCGAGGCAGGCCCTCTCCCTCCCGACCGATTCCTCGATCGCGAACTCTCCTGGCTTGCCTTCAATGAGCGCGTCCTGCAGCTCGCCGAGGACCCCGAACTCGCCGTCCTGGAACGCGCCAAGTTCATTGCCATCTTCGCCAGCAATCTCGATGAGTTCTTCATGGTCCGCGTCGCCGGGCTCAAGCGCCGTATCGCGACCGGCATCGCCGTACGCGCCGCCAGCGGGCTCACCCCGCGTGAAGTGCTCGAAGCGATCTGGAGCAGGGCCCACCTGCTGCAACTGCAGCAGGCGACGATTTTCCGCGACGAGGTGCGCCCCGCCCTCGCCGCGCACGGCGTGCAGATCCTCGACTGGGCGTCGCTGACCGCCGATGAGCGCACCGAACTCGACGCGTTCTTCGATCAGCGCGTCTTCCCTGTGCTCACCCCACTGGCTGTCGATCCGAGCCACCCGTTCCCCTACATCAGCGGGCTCTCGCTCAATCTCGCCGTCGTGGTGCGCAACCCGGTGACGGGCACGGAGCTCTTCGCGCGCGTCAAGGTGCCGCCGTCACTGCCGCGCTTCGTCTCGGTCGGCGAGCAGCGCTTCGTGCCGCTGGAGTCGGTCATCGCCGCTCACCTCGATGATCTCTTCCCGGGCATGGACATCCTCCAGCACCACACCTTCCGGGTGACCCGCAACGAGGACGTCGAGGTGGAGGAGGACGACGCCGAGAACCTCCTCAAGGCCCTCGAGCGCGAACTCTCCCGGCGCCGGTTCGGGCCTGCGGTGCGCCTGGAGGTCGAGAGCTCGATCGACCCCCACGTGCTCGAACTCCTCATGGACGAACTCGACGTGAGCGAGCCCGAGGTCTTCCGCCTGCCCGGACCGCTCGACCTCACCGGCCTGTGGTCGCTCTACGCCGTCGACCGCGACGACCTCAAGCAGCCGAGCTTCGTACCGCGCACGAGCCGGCAGCTTGCCGAGGTCGAGTCGGCATCGGCTCCCGACATCCTGGCGGAGGTCAAGGAGAAGGACGTCCTCGTCCATCACCCCTACGACTCGTTCTCCACGAGCGTGCAGCTCTTCCTCGAGCAGGCCGCCGTCGATCCCCACGTCCTCGCCATCAAGCAGACGCTCTATCGCACCAGTGGTGACTCGCCGATTGTGCAGGCCCTCATCGAAGCCGCACGCAATGGCAAGCAGGTGCTGGCCCTGGTCGAGATCAAGGCACGCTTCGACGAGCAGAACAACATCGACTGGGGCAAGAAGCTCGAGGAGGCTGGCGTTCACGTCGTCTACGGCCTGGTCGGACTCAAGACACACTGCAAACTGTCGATGGTGGTCCGTGATGATGGCGACCGCCTGCGTCGCTACTGCCACCTGGGCACGGGCAACTACCACCCCAAGACCGCCAGGCTCTACGAGGACTTCGGGCTCTTCACCTGCGACGACCAGGTGGGCGAAGACGTCTCGGACCTGTTCAACGTGCTCTCGGGTTACTCGATGAACACCGACTATCACCGACTGCTCGTCGCCCCCCACTCGATCCGGACGGGCCTGATCGAGCGCATCGAGCGTGAGATCGAGCACGCGCGGGCCGGCCTGCCCTCGGGGATCCGCTTCAAGTGCAACGCCGTCGTCGACGAGCGCATCATCGATGCCCTCTACCGCGCCTCCCAGGCCGGCGTGCCCATCAAGGTGTGGGTACGCGGCATCTGCGCGCTACGCCCCGGGGTGCCCGGCCTCAGTGACAACATCGAGGTGATCAGCATCCTGGGCAGATTCCTCGAGCATTCGCGCGCCTTCGAATTCTGCAATGCAGGTGACACGGAAGTGTGGATTGGATCCGCCGACCTCATGCATCGCAACCTCGATCGTCGCGTCGAGGCCCTCGTCAGCCTGAAGGCCCCTGAGGACGTCGCGGAAGTCAACGCGCTCTTCCTCCTCGCCTTCGACCCCGGCACCGCAGCCTGGGACCTACGATCGGACGGCTCCTGGCAGCGGCGCACCCGCAATCCCGACGGCGGCCCACTGCGAGACTTGCAGGAGACGCTCATCGAGGTGCATCGCACGCGCGGTCGACTGGTGTGACGCCCGCGTCGCCCGGCAGCGGCTACCGCGAAATCGAGCGCAAGTTCCGAGTGCCCGCTGGCTTCGCTGTGCCGGACTTCAGCGGCGTGCCGGGGGTGGCCGAAGTCGAGGCCCACCCGGCCTTCATGATGACGAACGACTACTACGACACGGCCGATCTGCGGCTCTTCCGCTGGGGAATCACACTGCGTAGGCGCCAGGGCGGCCCCGACGCGGGCTGGCACCTCAAACTTCCTGTCGTTGGCCACGGCGAAGGCGTGCGTGACGAGATCCGCGTCCCTCTGACCCCCGCGGACGCCGGGGTGCCCGACGAGCTGGCGCGGATCGTCGCGCCCTTCGTGCGCCGCGGCCACCTCGAGCACGTCGCCGGCCTGCGCACCCACCGAGCTCCGGTCGTGCTTCTGGACTCGCTCGGCACCCCCGTCATCGAGGTCGTGGACGACCATGTCGACATCGTGGGTGGCACGAGTTTCCGCGAGATCGAGGCGGAGGCCATGCCCACGCCGGACGGCGCACTCGACGAAGACCTGCTGCACCGTGTGAGCGAACTACTGCTCACCGCGGGTGCGACACCGGGGACCACGAGCAAGGCGGGCGCGGCTCTAGGCCCGCGCGCTGCCGTGCCCCCCGACGTGGCCGAGATGCCCTGGCCGAAGGCGCAGGCGCCCGCCGGCGACGTCGTCCATGCCTATCTCGCCCAGCACACCCGAAGGCTGCTGCTCGCCGACCTGATGCTGAGGCGCGACCTGCCCGACGCCGTCCACCAGATGCGCGTGAGCGCACGGCGACTACGAAGCGGCCTCAAGGTCTTCGCGCCCCTGATCGATCGGTCATGGGCGACGCGCATGCGCGATGAACTTGGCTGGATGGCCTCCGGACTCGGCGAGGCACGTGACACCGAGGTCCTCCAGGCGCGATTGGACGCCCATACGGCCGAACTCGGCGGCGATGATGGCGCACGGGCCCGAGCGCTCATCGACACTGCGATGCAATCGCGCCTCGCCCTCGCGCGCGATGCAACGGATCAGGTCGTGGCCTCCGGTCGCTACCTCGACCTGCTCGAGGACCTCGTCGACGGCGTGCGAAGACCGCCACTCACATCACGTGCCGACCGCCCGGCTGACCGGGTGCTGCCCGGTCTGGTGGCCAAGGCCTTCGACCGGCTGGAGCGCAGGATCACCGGACTCTCTCTCGACACCCCGAGCGCCCAGTGGCACGAGGCGCGCATCGCGGCCAAACGCGCCCGCTACGCCGCGGACGCGGTGGCTCCCGTCATCGGCTCGGGCATGGGTCGTCTCGCTGAGCGCCTGGCGGAGGTCACCGAGGTCCTCGGCACCCACCAGGACGCCCACGTCGCCCAGACCGCATTGCGGGAACTTGCCTCAGCGGGGTCCGCCTCCGGCCAGGACGCTTTCGCGCTCGGGCGGCTCCTGGCGGTCGAGCAGGGCGCCGAGATGGCAGACCGGAGGGACTTCCTGGCCCTGTGGCCGAGCGTCCGCAAAGCCGCCCGGCGCGCTGGCGTGGCCTAGTCCCGCCCGAGGGCAATCCGCCACTCCCGCCTCCCTGTTCACTTCGATGGGCCAGACTGCCCCCATGGCCGACTCGGAGGTCGTAGACGCCGCAGGCGAAGCCACCCCTAACGGGCTGGTGCGCGCGGCAGGCGTCGTCGTCGTGCGCCATGGCCCGGGTGGCCCCGAGGTCGCGGTCATCCATCGCGGACTCCGCGCGGACTGGTCACTGCCCAAGGGCAAGGTGGAGCCGGGTGAGCACCCCATCGTCGCGGCGGTGCGCGAGTGCGATGAGGAAACAGGCCTCGTGCCTGTGCTGGGCCCTCCCCTGGCCCGACAGGAATACGTCGCCCTGGGCGCGCCCAAGGTCGTGGACTACTGGGCTGCGCGCGTCGGATCCGACGAGGGCTTCGCCCCCGACGACGAGGTCGAGGAGATCGCCTGGCTTCCTGCCGGTGAGGCGGCCGCTCGCCTGACGTACCCGCGCGACGGCGACCTCGTGACCGAGGCCGTCGCCCTTCCCCCCAGCACCCCGCTCATCCTGCTGCGGCACACCCAGGCACTCAAGCGCGCCGACTTCAAAGGCAAGATCGATGCCGATCGACCCCTCTCGGGCAAGGGCCGATCGCAGGCAAAGGCCCTTGTGCCTCTCCTCGCGGCGTACGGCATCGAGCAGGTGCGCTCGTCCGATGCCGCACGGTGCCGGGAGACGGTCAAGCGCTACGCCAAGTCCATCGACGCGCAGGTCAGGCTCGAGCCAACGCTGAGCGAGGAGTCCTACGACGAGCATCCCAAGCGCGCCTCACGCCGCATGAGCGAACTCCTGCTCGACCCTGCCCCCATGGTCGTGTGCTCCCACCGCCCGGTTATGCCGGCCCTCGTCGAGGCCATCGCCAGCCTGCGCATCACCGGCCCCTTCGACCTCGACCCGAAACTCCCGCCCGGGGGCTTCCTCGTGGTCCACCGCCACTTCGCCGCGGATGCCGAGCAGCCTGTCGTCCTCGCGGTCGAGCGGCACAGCGTCACCCCCGGCTGAGCCCGACAGAGGCGGCTCTGCCGGCTCGCCGGGCTAGGTCGCGGGTCCGCTGATGCCCCTGTGGCGAGCCTTCATCCGATAGCCCGGTTGCGTTCACCGGAAGTTCACCGTCATCCCGTTCCCTTGTCATCCGGGCTGCCTAGGTTCCCTATCGTCCCGTCATCGACTCACAGGAGGACCAGGGTGACTCGCACCCGTACCGCCGCTACCGCGGCACTCGCCATCTCCAGCGCCCTCGTGCTCGCCGCCTGCGGCGGCGGCTCGAGCACTGACTCCGGCGGCTCCGATCTCACCGGAGCGGTCCGCGTCGACGGCTCCTCGACCGTCTACCCCCTCACCGCGCTCGCGGCCGAGGACTTCATGGCCGCCAACCCGGGCGTGCAGGTCACCGTCGCCGCCTCCGGCACCGGCGGAGGCTTCGAGAAGTTCTGCCGCGGAGAGACCGACGCCAACGATGCGTCTCGCGCCATCAAGGATGAGGAAGCTGCTAACTGCGCGGCCGCCGGCATCGACTTCGCCCAGCTCACCGTGGCCACCGATGCGCTTACGGTGGTCGTCAACAAGGAGAACACCTGGGCCACGTGCCTCACCGTCGAGGAGCTGGCCAAGATCTGGGCGCCCGACTCCACCGTCGCCAACTGGAACGAGGTTCGCGCCGACTTCCCGGACGAGCCACTGAAGCTTTTCGGCCCCGGCACCGACTCGGGCACGTTCGACTACTTCACCGATGAGATCAACGGCGAAGAGGGCGCCAGTCGCGCCGACTACACGCCCAGCGAGGACGACAACGTGATCGTCCAGGGCGTGAGCGGCTCCAAGGGCGGCCTGGGCTACTTCGGTTTCACGTACTTCGAGGAGAACGCCGACAAGCTCAATGCCGTCGAAATCGACAGCGGCGCCGGCTGCGTGGCCCCGAGCGTGGAGTCAGCTCAGGACGGCACCTACACCCCGCTCGCACGCCCGCTCTTCGTGTACCCGTCGAAGCAGGCGCTCGCCCAGCCTCAGGTCAAGGCGTTCTTTGATTACTACATCGCCAATGACGCGGCTATCGCCGAGGCCGCACTGTTCATCCCGCTCAACGAAGAGCAGCGTGCTCAGCTTGAGGCTGACTACGCAGCCCTTTCGGGCTCCTGATCCGCGAAGTCACCAGCCCGGATAGATTGCACAAATGAGCACCGCACTGGCGGAGTCTGCCGCAGGGGGCCTGAACCCCCTGCGGCAGACGAAGCCGCGCTACGGCGAGAAAGTCATTCGCGTCATCCTCTTCGCCGCCGCGGCCGTCTCGATTCTCACCACCTTCGGGATCGTCATCTCGGTCCTCATTCCGTCGCTGGAGTTTTTCTCCGAGATCCCTCTGACGGAGTTCCTCTTCACGACCACGTGGACGCCACTCTTCGCCAACCCGCAGTACGGCGTACTGCCCCTCATCATGGGCACGATGGTCATCACGGTGATCGCCATCGCCATCGCCATCCCCCTAGGCCTCGGCAGCGCGATCTACCTCTCCGAATACGCCAAGCCCAAGGCCCGCAAGGTCCTCAAGCCCACCCTCGAGGTGCTTGCCGGCATTCCCACGGTGGTCTTCGGCTTCTTCGCCCTGGAATTCATCACCGAGCTCGTGCTCAAGCCGATCTTTCCCCAGATCGACATCTTCAACGCCCTCTCCGCCGGCATCGTCATGGGCATCATGATCATTCCGACGATCGCCTCCCTCTCCGAGGATGCGATGGCCGCGGTGCCCGGCGGCTTGCGCGATGGCGCCTACGCCCTCGGCGCAACGAAGCGTCAGGTGGCGCTTCGTGTCGTGGTCCCGGCCGCCCTTTCCGGCATCGTCGCCGCGTTCGTCCTGGGCATCTCGCGCGCGATCGGCGAGACGATGATCGTCACGATCGCCGCTGGACTGCAGCCCAACATGACCCTCAATCCCCTCGAGGGGATGCAGACCATGACGTCCTACATCGCCGCTGCCGGCGCCGGTGACGTGGCCACAGGCAGCATCGAATACAAGTCGATCTTCGCCGTGGGCATGCTGCTCTTCATCATCACGTTCTTCATGAACATGATCAGCATCCGACTGGTCCGCAAGTATCGGCAGGCCTACCAGTGACGACGACACTCACCTCCCCCGCCAGCTCTTCGCCCATCGACCTCGAGGGCAAGGGCCAGCCAATTGTCGACAAGACCTTCCGCTGGATCCTCTTCCTCTGCCTGGCGGTCGGCGTCGTCTTCCTGGCTGTCCTGCTCGTCTATGTCACGATCAAGGGCTGGCCGCGACTCACTCCCACCCTCTGGGAGAACATGCCATCGATCCGCCGACCCGAGCAAGCAGGTGCACAGTCCGCCATCACGGGCACACTCTGGGTCATCGGCTTCACGGCGCTCTTCGCTCTGCCGGTCGGCTTCCTCGGCGCGGTCTACATGGAGGAGTACGCCAACCCGACGAGTCGCTTCACCCGCTTCGTCGAGATCAACATCCAGAACCTCGCCGCGGTGCCCTCGATCGTCTACGGCATCCTCGGCCTGGCGATCTTCGCCCGCGCGCTAGCCCTCGGGCAAACCGTGATCACGGCAGGATTGACTCTCGCCCTGCTCGTCCTGCCGGTCATCATCGTCTCGACCCGCGAGGCTCTGCGCGCCGTCCCCCAGAACATCCGCCACGGATCCCTCGCGCTCGGTGCGACGCTCTGGCAGACCACGTGGCGCCAGACCATGCCCGCCGCCGTACCCGGTATGGCGACCGGCACGATCCTGGCCCTCTCGCGCGCCATCGGAGAGGCCGCGCCGCTGCTCCTCCTCGGGGCCGTCACCTTCATCTCGTTCAACCCCACAGGCCCCTTCTCGGCCTACACCACCCTGCCCATTCAGATCTACAACTGGACCAAGGAGTCCCGCGAGGAGTTCCAGATCCTGGCCTCGGCCACGATCGTGCTCCTCCTGGTGATCCTCCTGGCGATGAACGCGGTCGCCATCCTGATTCGCAACCGAACCCAGAAGCGCTGGTGACATGATGAGCGAGACGATGAGCGAAATCCACGATCCCCAGGCCCCCCAGTCCACGAGCGACCTGAACAACACCGGTCGCATGGACGTCTCCGCCGTGCTCGAAGGTGCGGAGATCCCTGAGGCGGTGTCCAACATCGTCTTCGACCTGGCCAACGTGCAGGTCTACTACGGCGACTTCCAGGCTGTGCGCGATGTGACGATGCAAATCGGTCGCAATGAGATCACCGCCTTCATCGGTCCGTCGGGGTGCGGCAAGTCGACGCTGCTGCGCAGCTTCAACCGCATGAACGACCTGATCCCCGGCGCTCGCGTCGAGGGTCTTCTCGCGTACCACGGCTTCAACATCTACGCCCCCGACGTCGACCCGATCGAGGTGCGTCGCCGGATCGGCATGGTCTTCCAAAAGCCCAATGTCTTCCCGAAGTCGATCTACGAGAACGTCGCCTACGGCCCCAAGGTCAACGGCATGAAGGTCAACATGGACGACCTCGTCGAGGAGTGCCTCACCAAGGCGGCGCTGTGGGATGAGGTCAAGGACGACCTCAAGAAGAGCGCCTACGCGCTCTCAGGCGGCCAGCAGCAGCGCCTGGTCATCGCCCGCTGCATCGCCGTCAAGCCCGAGGTCATCCTCATGGACGAGCCGTGTGCATCACTGGACCCCATCGCCACGGCGAAGATCGAGGACCTGATGAAGGAGCTCGCCAAGGACTACACGATCGTCATCGTGACCCACAACATGCAGCAGGCCGCCCGAGTATCCGAGCGCACGGCCTTCTTCACCGCCGACGTCGATGCCAACGGGGTGCGTCACGGCCGCCTCGTGGAATACGGCCCCACCCGCCGCATCTTCACGGCACCGCATGACCCGCGCACCGAGGACTACATCTCCGGCCGCTTCGGCTGATCAACCCTCGAGCGCGTATCCAGCCTCATCGACGGCCTCCCGGACATCCTCCAGGTCCAGGGGGCCGTCGCTCGTGACGGTGACAGCGCCCTCGGCGAGGTCGACGTCCACGGACCGGACACCAGGCAGCAGCACAAGCTCGGTCGTCACCGCGCGGACGCAGTGATCGCAGGTCATTCCGCTGACCCTGTAGGTGGTCGTGGTGATCACGCGTCCCCCTCTGCAAGAGCCTTGAGCCGGGGCAGTGTCTCCTCGATGGCGCGCGCATTGCGCCGGTAGGCATCCATGAGCTTCAGCGCCTGCGCGGATCGCGCGGTGGTGGCATCGAAGGTCTCGACCACACGGGTCCCACCATCAGCGGTGGGCTCGAGCTCGTAGCGCCAGCGATGGCCGCTGAGATGGGCCCAGGCGATACGCCGACCCTCCTCGAATTCCTTGACCTCATTGCCGATGCGATAGGGCACGACGATGCGCATGCCCATCTCGAACTTCGCACCGAGGGACAGCCGCTCCGGGCCGGAGGCGGATCCCTTGACGGACCCCGACCCGTCGAAGTCGGCGTGCCGCCGGGGATCGGCGAGAAGGTCGAAGATCTGCTCGGGCGGGGCGTCGATCCAGACCGCCCGCGACACGATGTAGGGCGTTCCCGTCTCGACGATCTCGATAGCGGTCATGGCCTCACGCTACGACAGGCTCCCCCACGACGCGTGGCATGGTCGTTCACCGTAGGTTCATGTGAGCATCACCCTGCGGCAATCACCGGCACCTACGGTGCTCCCGTGATCGCCCAGACGCCGCCTCCGGCACACCAGGTGTCGATCACGCGCAACGGACGCTTCATGTTGCCCGAGTGCACCTGCGGCTGGATTGGCACTGCGCGGCTCACCGAAGCCGCCGCCCGCGAAGAGGCACGCGATCATGCGCTGCTCTACGCAAGCACGGATATCAGCGTGGAGCAGATCCGAGTGCTCGTCGTACCCGATCCTGCTGAGCGCGACCCAGGCGCGTGAAGAGGGGTGCCGCGCGGAGCACGACGTCGGGGATCGCCCCGATGATCCGCACCTGAGCGCCTCGCCAATGCGGCACGCTGACGACGCGTCTGGGCCGGCGCACGACGGCGATGACTGCTTCGGCGACCTTGTCGACGGTCGTCGGACGCAAGCCCGTGAACGTCATCGCGACAGCAGGGTCGTCGATGATGTCGGTGATCATCGGGGTGAGCATGCCGTCGGGACAGACCACGCTGAGGCGAACTCCCGTGACTCCCTGGGCTCGCAACTCACCCTCGAGCCCGAGGGTGAAGGAGAGCACGCCCGCCTTGGTGGCGGCGTAGACGCACTCGCCCGGGACGGGCACCCAGGAGGCGAGTGACCCGATGTTGATGACGTGGCCGCGGCCGCGGCCGTGCTCCCGGCCGCGCATGACCTCGACAGCCGCGCGCGTGCCATGCATGACACCCAGAAGATTTACCGAGACGACCGACTCGATGATGTCGTCGCCCTGTGTTGCCGCGTCGCCGGCACCGAGTACGCCGGCGTTGTTGACCCACACGTCGGGCTCGACGGCGCGGGCGAGTTCGCGGCATGCCTGAGCGTCCCTCACGTCGAGGAAGTGATCGGCCCCGTCGACATCCGTGGCGGTGACGTCGTAGCCAGCAGCGCGCAACTGGGCGACGATGGCCTCGCCAAGGCCGCGGCCAGCCCCCGTGACGACCGCGCGCGGCATCAGACCACCGCCGTAACGTCCTTGCCGAGCACGACGACACCGCCCTCGCTCACGGTGTAGAACTCCCGATCACGCTCGATGTCGACACCGATCTGGGC
>JBEAQC010000051.1:0-4745 GCA_041164085.1 Actinomycetota bacterium | reverse complement strand
ATCGCGGTGTCGGCGTACTGCACGGCGAGGGCGCTGAGGCGAGCGAGCGCGGCCACGACCTTGTCGCGCGTGAGCACGAGCGAGTCGCGGATGAGCATCTGCTCGACGTTCTCGGTGAGATCGCGGCTCGTCATGCCCTTGTGGATGTGCTCGTGCCCGGCCAGCGCATTGAATTCCTCGATGCGCGCCTTGACGTCGTGGCGCGTGATGCGCTCGCGCTCCGCGATGGAAGCGAGATCGATCTCATCGATCACCCGGGCGTAGGCGGTGATGACGCCGTCGGGGACGTCGATGCCGAGGTCAGCCTGCGCGCCCAGGACGGCGAGCCACAGCCGGCGCTCCGCGGCGATCCGGTGCTCGGGTGCCCAGAGCGCCGCCATCGCGGGCGAGGCGTAGCGCTGGGCGAGCACGTCGGGGACCACCCGCACATCCTCCCAGATTCCGGGCCGGCTACCGACCAGCCGCGATATCGCTTCGGTGGTGTGAGCCGGCCAGTTCGACGAGGTCGACACCGGCGTAGGCCCGCGCGCGGGCATCGTCGATCGTGGCGCCGCGCCCCACGACCGACAGCACCCGCCCTCCGCTGGCGACGATCTGATCGCTGTCAGCCCGCGTGCCCGCGTGGAGTACGTCGACCCCGTCGAGTGCGTCGGCCTCGGCCAGACCGGTGATCACCCCGCCGGTCACGGGCGAGGCCGGATAGCCCTGCGCCGCGATGACCACGCACACGGCCGCATCATCGCTCCACTGCAGCGGCGCCAACTCCGCGAGACTGCCCGTTGCCGCGGCGTGAAGCAGCGACGCGAGTGGCGAATCGAGTCGGGCGAGCACCACCTGGGTCTCGGGATCGCCGAAGCGCGCGTTGAACTCCACGACGCGCAATCCCTTGGACGTCAGCGCGAGACCGGCGTAGAGCAGGCCGGTGAACGGCGTGCCGCGGCGACGCATCTCATCGATGGTCGGCTGCAGCACGGTCCGCATCGTCTCGTCCACGAGGTCGGCCGGAGCCCAGGTGAGCGGGGAGTAGGAACCCATCCCCCCGGTGTTGGGGCCGGCATCACCGTCGAGCGCGCGCTTGAAGTCCTGCGCCGGCTGCAGTGGCACGACCGTCACACCGTCCGTGACGGCGAAGAGCGACACCTCGGGCCCATCGAGGTACTCCTCGATGACGACGGCCGAGCCCGCGTCGAGGCAGGCGCGGGCGTGGTCGAGCGCGGCCGCCCGATCGTCGGTGACGACGACTCCCTTGCCAGCGGCGAGCCCGTCGTCCTTGACGACGTACGGCGCTCCGAGGTCATCGAGAGCAGCGTCGACCTCGTCGAGCGTCCAGCAGACGGCCGGTCGCGCGGTGGGCACGCCGGCCGCGGCCATGATCTCCTTCGCGAAGGCTTTGCTGCCCTCGAGCCGCGCGGCCTCCGCGCTCGGGCCGAAGCACGCGATACCCCGAGCGCGCACGGCATCGGCCACTCCCGCGACCAGCGGTGCTTCGGGTCCGACGACGACGAGATCGGCACCGATCGACGCGGCGAGATTCGCCACCGCATCACCGTCGAGCGGGTCGACGGGGTGAGCCTGGGCGTCCTGCGCGATGCCGGCATTGCCGGGTGCGACATGCACCTCGTTCACCTGCCGGTCACGTCGCAGCGACCGGACGAGGGCATGCTCGCGGGCACCGGTGCCCACAACCAAGACGATCACAAGCGGTGAGCCTAGTCGCGCCTGGTGAGACTCCCGCGGGGTGCGACGTACGATGTGGCAGTGAAGCGGGCGTGGCACTCGGGGGTGGCTGGGCCCATCCGCCAGGGCGCGTTGCTGGTCGCCGGCGTCGCGCTGCTGAGTGGGTGCGGCCTCCTGCCCTTCGGCTCCTCCTCCAGCAGCCCGTCGCCGAGCCCCACCGAGACGATGCCCTCGTCCGCGTGCGCGACCGGCGACTCGGTGACACCACCCGATATCTCCGATCTCACCGCCAACGGCGTGCCCGCCGAGCAGGTGACGACTCCCCTCGTCGTGCCCTATCTCGGCCTGGAGGGCGGCACCCCGGAGCGCCCGATGTCGATGCGTCTTGAGGTCGTCACCTCCGCGAGCGGCGCGCCCGTGCGCTTCCGCGCGACCGGTGGCCTGCTGCTGGAGTCTCTCGTCGATGATCCGCTGGGCGAGCCCGAGGTGACGGTCTTCAGCGAAGCCGGCCCAGAGAAGTGCATCGCGTCGGTCTACCTCTTCTCCACCACCATCGGCGCCGTCAACATCTACGTCGAGGGACTCAACTCCACGACGGCTGTCTTCCCGGTCGTCACGGCACGCGAGGCCGCGCGCGACGTGTCGTTGTCAGTGACGGAGGCCACCGTCGACTCCGGTGAGAGCTTCGAGGCTGTCGTCGGGGTGACCGATGTCTTCGGCAATCCGATCGAGAACGCCGGTGTCGACCTCTCGGTGCCCCCACGCGGACCGGGTCGCTTCATTACCGGCGCCAATACCTTCACGGTGCTGACCGATCCCAAGGGTCGCGCGTCCGTGGAGATCCAGACCCGTAGTGGTGGGACCCTCAACGTCACCGCGAAGGGCGATCTGGCTGCCTGCGGTCCGCTCGAGAACCAGTACGACTGCCTCGCAGACCGGCCGATCCCCGGTTTCGAGCCAGCGAGCGGGACCCAGAAGGCCAAGGTGCGCGTGGTCGAGCCCAAGGCCACGGTGACGAGTCCGGCACCGGGCACGGCGTACAGCACCGGTGAGAAGTTCGACGTGAGCGGAGCCTCGACGGGCGTCCGCGAGGGCACGACCGTGGCCCTGCTCGCCGGGGATGCACCACTAGGCGCCAGCACCGTCAAGGCCGACGGCAGCTTTTCGTTCCGGGATGTCGTCGCCACGAAGGGCGGCACCGGTGACCTGGGCTACGTCGTCAAGGTCGGCGACCTCAAGCCGATCTCCCTCGACATCACGGTCAAGGACTTCACCATCGTGTCCTACAAGCGTGTCGATGCCGGCCTGCGCTTCCGCGTCGCCGCGGGCGCGTGGAAGTCCGGCACGATCATCGAGTTGACGCGCGATGGCGCGCCGGTGAGCAAGATCGAGGTCACCTCGCCGGGCAGCGAGGTCATCCTCTTCGCGCCCGACCAACCGGGCTTCTACCAGGTGCAGGTGAGCACGTCGCGCGGCATCGTCTACGGCCTCGAGGTGCAGCCGGTCCTCTAGCGGATCTGCCAGAAAAGCGACGCCTCGTCACACCTAGGGGGCTGCGGAAGTGTCACCAAGCGTCGTTTTCGCGGGTGCGGTCAGCCCGTGTAGTGCTTGTCCGTGATGGTGAGCACCTCGTCGAGGATCGCCAGACCCTCCTTGGCCTCCGCATCGGTGACCGTGCACGGGGGCACGACGTGAGTGCGATTGAAGTTGACGAAGGGCATCAGCCCGCGCTTCTTGCACTCCGCGGTGAATTCCACCATCGCCGGTGATGTGCCGCCGTACGGCGCGAGCGGCTCCTTGGTAGCCCGATCGGACACGAGGTCGAGTGCCCAGAAGACACCGAGTCCGCGCGCCTCGCCGATGACCGGGTGGCGCTCGGAGAGCTCACTCAGCCCGGGACCGAGTACGTCGTTGCCGATGCGCTTGGCGTTGTCGATGATGCCCTCCTCCGTCATCGCATCGATCGAGGCGACGATGGATGCCGCGGCGAGCGGGTGGCCGGAGTAGGTCAGTCCGCCGGGGAAGACGCGCTCATCGAAGGTCGCCGCGATGTCGCCTGAGATGACGACGCCACCGACGGGGACATAGCCGGAGTTGGAGCCCTTCGCGAAGACGATGAGGTCCGGCTCGGCCGGCCAGTTCTGCCACGCAAACCACTCACCCGTGCGGCCGAAGCCGCTCATCGTCTCGTCAGCAATCCAGACGATGTCGTACTTGTCGCACAGGGCGCGCAGGCCCTCGAGATAACCGGGCGGCGGCACGAGCACGCCCGCGGTGCCGACGACGGACTCGAGCAGGATCGCGCCGATGGTGCCGGGACCCTCGAACTTGATGACCTCCTCGAGGTGCTGCAGCGCACGCTCGGTCTCCTGCTCCGGGGAGTCTGACCAGAACGGCGAGCGGTAAGGGAAGGGGCCGAAGAAGTGGACCTGCTGCGAGGCGTACTCATTGGGCCAACGCCGCGGATCACCCGTCGCCTGGATGGCCGCTCCCGTGTTGCCGTGGTAGCTGCGGTAGGCGGACAGGACCTTGTGCTTGTGGGTGTGCAGGCGCGCCATGCGGATGGCGTTCTCAACTGCGTCGGCGCCACCGTTGGTGAAGAACACCTTCTGATGGCGGGCACCCGAGCGATCGACGATCCGCTTCGCGGCTTCGCCGCGCATGTCGTTGGCATGCTGCGGCGCGATCGTCGACAGTCGCGCGGCCTGCTCCTGGATGGCCTTCACGACTTTCGGGTGCTGATGGCCGATGTTGACGTTGACGAGCTGACTGGAGAAGTCGAGGTAGCGATTGCCGTCGTAGTCCCAGAAGTAGCTGCCCTCGGCAGCGGCGATGGGCAGCGGCTTGATCTGCGCCTGGGCGCTCCAGGAGTGGAAGACGTGGGCGCGATCGAGGTCGTAGACGCGCTGACCCTCGGCGGGATCCGGGGTGAACTCCATGGTGACTCCTCGTGGTCGTGAACGACGGGACGAGCCTAGACCTGAAGGTCCGGTGGGTTGGCCGAGCCGCCCCTATCGGCCGAGACGGGCCTCGAGCCGCTCCCGGACCTCGGGCCACTCCTCGGCGGT
>JBEAQC010000050.1:0-3688 GCA_041164085.1 Actinomycetota bacterium | reverse complement strand
GGGGATACCAGCGGCGCGCGATCTCCTTGACGGAGGAGACGTCCACGAGTCGGTAGTGCAGGTGGGCGTCGAGCTCGGGCATGTCGCGGGCGAGGAACCCGCGGTCGACGTAGACGCTCGAACCGGCCAGAGGGGCCTTGCGGGCCTCCGGCACGTGCTGGCGGACGTAGGCGAGCACCTGCTCCTCGGCATCGGCCAGCGGCACTCCGGAGGGGATGAGATCGAGCAGGCCGGAGGACGTGTGCATGTCGACCACAACGGGGTCCATGCCCTCGAGGACGGAGAGATCCTCGGGTCGGATGATGATGTTGATGCCCTCGTCGAGTTCGGTGAGGTCCGCGTCGGTGACGACGACGGCGATCTCGACGAGCTGGTCCTTGCCCAGGTCCAGTCCCGTCATCTCGCAGTCGATCCAGACGAGTCGATCGGGCGCGGCCATGGGAGGAGGCTACCCTCGCGCTAGTGCGCGGCTTGCCTCGCCCGGACGGCGCGCGGTCGCCAGCGAAGGGAGCAGTCATGGCCAGGAGCAGTCACCCGGGGCTCTTCCTCCCACCCGTCGTCGTGGGGGTGATCCTCGTCGTACTCGCCATCGTCTACGCGAGCGGAGCAGAACTCGCCTGGCTGCAGGTAAGCGGCTTCGTCGTAGGCCTCGGGATCCTCACCTTCACCTTCTTGGACATGCTCGTCCGGGATATCCGCCACACCCACCTCCACCCGATCGGCGTGCGGGCCATCGTGCTCGGGATCATGGTGCTCGAGGTCCTGGCGCTCTTCGCTCTCACCTACCTCGCGATCGCGAGCTATCCGGACCAGATGAACGGCCTCACCACTCCCCTGGACGCCCTCTACTTCACGATGACGACCCTCATGACCATCGGCTTCGGGGACATCTCGGCGGAGAGTCAACTCGCCCGGGGGACGGTGCTCATCCAGATGTTCTTCAGCGTCGTCGTGCTCACGGCGTCCGTGCGCCTGCTCTCGAGCCTGACCCGCAGCATCACTCGTGAGGTGGGCCACCACGACGAGGCGCAGCGGCACTAGAGCGCCTACCTCCGACAGTCAGTCGCGCGCGACCCAATCGACGAGATCAGCGGCCGTCAGCAGTGCGATCGGTCGGCCGCTCGGAGTGACGATCGGCAGCGCATCCGTCGCATAGCGCGCCATACGGCCAGCAGCCTCCTGGGTCGACGTCTCCTCTGTGACGCTGCCTGGTGCGGACATCACGTCGGATACGCGGCGGCCGAGGAGATGCTGCTCGGTGAGGGGCAGATCGGTGAGGATGGCGCGATCGCTCACCACGCCGATGCTGGCACCGCGCTCATCGACCACGGCGAGATGGCGCATGCCGGACACGAACATCAACTGCCAGGCATCCCAGAGAGTGTCGCCATCGCGAATAGTCATCACGGGCGAGTGCCGGATGTCAGCGACCGTCGGGGCGACGTGGACATCGGTCACGACCCTTCCTCCGGCCCGATCACTGCGACGGGCACCTTGGCCCGATGCAGCACACCCTGGCTGACTGACCCGAGCAGAGCGCCGAGGAACTCACCGCGCCCCCGCGTGCCGAGGGCGATGAGAGCCGCATCGGCGCTCGCCGCGAGGATCGCCCGGGCCGAGGGCCCCTTGGCGACGACCTCCTCGACGGTGACGCCCGGGTGACGCTCACGCTGCCCTGCCAGCGACTCGGCGAAGGCGCGGTGCTCAGCGGCCGCCAACTCCTCGACATCAAAGGGCGGCGGTCCACTCGGGGCGGCGATCACGTCGTACGCCGGCACCTCCCAGGCGTGGACCGCGCGCACAGACCAACCGCGGCGATCGGCCATGTCGAAGGCGAAGTCCAGTGCGGCCAGCGAGAGCTCGGAGCCATCCACGCCGACGACGATCGTCGTGGCCGACTCACTCGCGGGCTTGCGGATGATCACCACGGGGCAGGCTGCACTGCTCGCGACCTGGACGCCGACCGATCCGACGAGAAGGCCGCGGAAGCCGCCCATGCCGCGACTGCCGAGCACCACCAGCTGAGCGTTGGCGCTTGCCTCAACCAGGACCGACGCCGGACTCCCGAGCGCGACCTTGACCGTGACATTGAGATCGGCATGGGCGGCGCGTACCTCGTCGGCGCGGGCTTCGCTGCCGGCGCGCAGTCGCTCGAGCAGATCATCGATCGCGTCGGGACTGAGCACCGAGCCACCGAAGCGCATGCCCTCGAGTGGAATCGTCGTGGCGGCGACCAGCGTGAGGGGGAGCCCTCGGGAGACCGCCTCGTCGGCGGCCCAGTCGATCGCGATGCTGGAATGCTCTGATCCGTCGTAGCCGACGACAACCCCTGAACCCACGATCGACCTCCCTTCATCTGCTGTCATCCCCCCAGCATGGGGGATCGTCCAGCAGCATGTGGGGGGACCGAGGTCCAGGTCACCGGGTCGAAGGTCCCGAATCCGGGGCTGGGCTCGCGTCATGCGCGATCCGGGGCACGCACGAATTCCGTCTGGTATCGGCGCTATCGCCGCCCTGAGCGTCGATAAGCGGCGGAATCGGGGGCGTCGCCTCCCCTAGGGTGGACCGATGAGCGAGCAGGCCCCCATCACGGCTGAGGAGGCGACGCGGTTCGCCGCCAACTCCGAGGCGATCATCGACAACGTCGCGAGCTTCATCCAGGGCAAGAGGGATGTCATCTCCCTGGCGGTGACCTGCCTCCTCGCCGAGGGGCACCTGCTCCTCGAGGATGTGCCCGGCGTCGGCAAGACCTCTCTCGCACGCAGCATGGCGGCGACCCTCGGCATGTCCTGGCACCGCATTCAGTTCACCCCCGACCTGCTGCCGAGCGATGTCACGGGCGTGTCGATCTTCCACCAGGGCTCCGGCACATTCGAATTCCACCCGGGGCCGGTCTTCGCCCACGTCGTGCTCGCCGACGAGATCAACCGTGCCTCGCCGCGTACGCAGTCCGCACTGCTCGAGGTCATGGAGGAGCGCACCGTCACCGTCGACGGCGTCACGCATCAGGTGCCGCGCCCCTTCATGGTGCTCGCGACGCAGAACCCCATCGAGATGGACGGCACCTTCCCGCTGCCCGAGGCCCAACTCGACAGATTCCTCATGTCCATCTCCATCGGCTACCCCGACCTCGAATCAGAGGTGCGGGTGCTGGCGAACAGTCACCGCGGTGTCAACGTCGATGAGCTCTCGGCCGTCGGCAGCGCGGACGATATCCGGCGCATGGTCGCGCTCGCCCGCGGTGTGCATGTCGATCCGTCCGTCATGGAGTACGTCGTACGCCTCGTGGCCGCCACACGCACCACGCCCGGCGTGCGCCTTGGCGCGAGTCCGCGCGGCAGCGTCGGCTTGCTGCGCGCCGCCCAGGTGGCCGCGGCGATGTCGGGCCGCACCTATGTCTCGCCCGTCGACGTACAACGACTTGCCGTGCCTGTCCTGGCTCATCGGCTCGTCCTCGCCGATGTGGAGGCCGACGCCAGTGTGCGCGCTCAGGCGATCGAGCAGGTCGTCGCGGGAGTGCCGGTCGGGTGACCCGGCTCACCGTGCGGGGCTGGGGCGTCGTCGCCGTTGTCATCGTGGCGGCCGGGCTCGGCCTTGTCCTTGGCTATCCCGAGGGCCTTGGTCTCGCGACGGGTGCGCTGCTGCTGCTCATCGTGTCCGCCTTCCTTGTCGCCGGCGGCGGACCTGC